>NZ_CP049298.1:2700000-3000000 GCF_011058315.1 Chryseobacterium sp. POL2
CAAACTCAGAACTTTAATAACAAAATAAATATTGTCCATCGTTTGCATGATTTTTTCCTGATCCCGAATTTGTAATCTTTCCAAAATTTCTCGGAAGTTGCTATGGTTGTCTTTGTTGATTAATGAAAAAACTAATAAACCGATAAATACCAAAAACTCAGCAATACTTATCCACAGAAGGTATTTAACATAGTTTCTGGATTTTGTATTCAGCATGGCTTCGATGTCAGATTGCTGGTAGGCATCCTCGACATTTTGGTTCTGCCAAGCAGATTTTAGTTGGTCTATATCGAAATCGTTATTAGGCATGTTGCGTCATTAGTTCTTTTAGAGTTTTTTTCAATCTATTCATTTTTACGCGCGCATTAACTTCTGTAATACCGAGCGTTTCAGCAATTTCTTTATACGAAACATCGTCCAGATACATCATAACAATTGCACGTTCTACATTTGGAAGAAGTTTGATAACCTTGTAGAGTAACGAAATTTGTGCTTGTTTTTCCTCATCTTCATCTTGTTTGTAATTAAAATGAACTTCGTCTAACTCGTCAGTAAGAGGCGATTTTGTTTTTTTTCGAAATAAAGTAATGGCTGTATTAAGCGCAACACGATACATCCATGTAGATATTTTGGAATTTCCTTTGAAAGAATCGTACGAGCGCCACAATTGCAAAACAATTTCCTGAAAAAGATCTTGCTCATCTTCAATAGAATTGGTGTACAATCGTGAAACCTTAATGATAAGGCCTTGATTGTTTTTAATGAGTTGAGAAAATTCTTTCTGTTTCGAGTCCAATTTTTGTTGAAGGCTAAGATTTTTGTTTGCTTTGCTAAAGATAATAGTTTTTTTTGATACCATTAAATTAAATATTAATTCTCCGAAAAGCGTATCTATTCGTATTTTTGTGTTTTATGGTATTTTATTTGATAACAAAAGTCAAAATTATTTTATGGAAGAACAATCCGCCACTTATGTAGAACTTGTCTATCGTGTCCTTAATAATTGGTATGTTAAACTTGCGGAAATAACACCGAATCTTATTGTAGGCGTTTTGGTGTTCTTTTTCTTTTTCAGCAGTAGCAAGTATCTCAGCAGACTATCGGTAAAATTGTTTCATAAAGCCTTTCCGAAAAGTAGAATAGAATCCGTAGCAACTTTGGTAGGTATTTTCCGATTTCTGATTATGATTATGGGAACTTTTATTTCCCTTGAAATCATGGGATTCAGTGGTTTTTTTGTGAAATTCCTCGGAAGTCTCGGAGTGGCTGGGGTTATCGCTGGGGTTGCGCTGAAAGATTTGGTGTCGAGTATGTTTTCCGGTATGTTGGTGGGGATTGACAAAGCTTTTGTTGTAGGCGATTATATCACCATTGGGAATCATTCTGGAACGGTACAAGAAATTGGCTTTTTAACAACCAAACTAATTACCGACGAAGGAAAAAAAGTCTATGTCCCAAATCAAGTGATTTTCAATGCGCCGTTTTATAACATTACAGCATCGCCACAACGTAAAGTCATTATTAATTTTGATATTCCTATTAGTGAAGATCTGGATCAGGTTAAAACGGCAATAGAAAGCGTTATTAAAAATCTCGATAAAGTTGAAGGCGCTCATCCTGATGTATTGTTTACCAATCTTAATGCAGGATTGGCAACGGTACAAGCAAAGTTTGTTGTTGCACCAGGCGCGAGTCCATTGCTGTTGAAAAGTAATGCTATTTTGGCGATTAAAGATGAAATGACCAAACGCGATATTAAATTAACAAGCCCAACGAGTATTAGTCTAGAAAATCCAAATTCTGCTAGTTCTTAAATAGTATTTTTTGCTGATAATATTTGTTGTTATATAAATATTTGATGATGTAAACGCCTTGTGGGTATTGTTGAATATCGAAGTTGTTATTAGAGCTTTTAATTTCTTTTTCTAAAACTAATTTCCCATCATTACTGAAAATTTGCATCGACGTTTTTATTGGAGAAAACACGATAAGTTGGCCTTTCTCTGCAACCAATTGGAGTGGCTTTTGAGACGTTTCTTGTGTTTTTAAAGTCGAAGCAATCGTTATTTCGTCGATGCCGAGGAAGTACGTTCGGACATTTAGAAAGATTCGGATTTCGTCAACATCACCAAAAGCTGGAGTGTCTTCAAAATCAAATTTTGACCAACGCTCTGGCGTAAAGGTTCTAAAGTTTTTTGCCGCATTAGGGACTTCAACACCATTGACATAGCCAATAAAAGTGACATTGAGATTGCTGTCTGGTTTTAAATGAATGGAAGAAAATTTGAATCTCGAAGCATCGTTGGATTTAATTTTAACATACTTCATATCCCAATTGTCAAGACTGATGCATCCGTCAAGATTGTCGATACCACCGTAAGGAAAGCGCTTGTAATTGAATTGTCCCGTGTTGTCAAATGCGGTAATGTCCCAGCCGGTATCAAAAATATTATTAATCCAAGTATCGTTGTTGTAGGTGTTTTCTTCGTGTTCTGTGATGAAATTAAAGTCGGTTACGCCAATTGTAGGCGACTTTTGGGCTTTTATAGGAATGAAGAAAAGTGTGATAAACAGATACAAATATTTCATATAATTACTTTGTTGTTAAAGTTATTAAATTTAATAATAAAAAAAACTCCAGACTTATTAAAAGCTGGAGTTCTATATATTTAAAAAATTCTAGGATTAAGCGCCTAAAACTTCCTTTACTTTGTTAGCAGCTTCTTCCAAAGTAATTGCAGAATGTACTGGAAGACCAGACTCGTCAATTAATTTTTTAGCTTCAACAGCGTTAGTTCCTTGTAATCTTACGATCAATGGAACTGGAAGGCTTCCCATTGCTTTATAAGCGTCAACAACACCTTGAGCAACTCTATCACATCTTACGATACCTCCGAAGATATTAATAAGAATAGCTTTTACGTTAGGATCTCTCAAGATAATTCCGAAAGCTGTTTGTACTCTTTGTGCATCAGCAGTTCCTCCTACGTCTAGGAAGTTTGCAGGGTTACCACCAGATAACTTAATAATATCCATAGTTGCCATTGCAAGACCAGCTCCGTTTACCATACAAGCAACGTTACCATCTAGTTTTACGAAGTTAAGACCAGCTTCGCCAGCTTCAACATCCATAGGATCTTCTTCTCTTGTATCTCTTAGTTCAGCAAGGTCTTTGTGACGGAACATTGCGTTGTCATCCAAAGTTACTTTAGCATCTACCGCAATAATTTTGTTATCTGAAGTTTTTAAAACTGGATTGATTTCAAATAAAGAGGCATCGATGCCGATATAAGCGTTGTAAAGATTGGTGATGAATTTTGTAAATTCTTTGAAAGCATTTCCTTCAAGACCTAGGTTGAAAGCGATTTTTCTAGCTTGGAAACCTTGAAGTCCCAAAGTAGCATCGATAACTTCTTTGTGAATAAGGTGTGGCGTAACTTCAGCAACGTGCTCAATATCCATACCGCCTTCTGTAGAATATACTACAGTGTTTTTTCCTAAAGCTCTGTCCAAAAGGATTGAAACGTAAAATTCTTTAGTTTCTGATTCTCCAGGATAATATACATCTTCTGCAACCAAAACAGAATGTACTTTTTTACCTTCTGCAGAAGTCTGAGGCGTTACCAATTGCATCCCGATGATGTTGGAAGCATTTTCTTTAAGTTTATCCATGTTTGGAGAAAACTTAACACCTCCACCTTTACCACGACCGCCTGCATGGATTTGTGCTTTTACAACCCAAGCTTGTGCGCCGGTTTCAGAAGTCAATTTTTCAGCAGCTGCTACAGCTTCATCTACGTTGTTTGCAACGAAACCACGTTGTATAGCAACGCCGTACTTTGATAAAATCTCTTTTGATTGATACTCGTGAAGATTCATAATATTTTTATTGTTTAATTTTCAAAAATTTAAGATTTACAAATTTACAAAATCATGGCATACTTACAAGATTTTAGTATTTAGATTTAATAATTTATAATAAAATAAGCTATTTTTTATTTAATATTTTTCCCCGACCTCTTTACAAAGCATCAGATATTCCTGAGGCATGTTACCAAAATTTCCATTTTCATAGTATTCGTCACTGTGTGGAATGTACATGCTGTATTTTTTTCCGATGGGGAAAATAGGAATGAAAAACAATTCGAAATAATTTTTATAAATTGTTATAATCGCATTAACATCAAATCCGTTTTTTTGGATTTTTCGCTCTTCTTTGCCTACGATTTTGGATTTGATACCGAAAATGAAAAATAGCATGTCGAATTAATTAACTTCTTTGAAACTTCCAGCAATTTTTCTAAACTCTTCTATGTATTTGGATTTGTTTTCCTGATTGCTCCAAGAAAGTATTTGATAATAATAATTCGGGGTTTCAACAATGCTGAAATGATAAAATATTTTGGATAATTCAGATGTTTCTTCATCTTTTAATGCACCTTCCAATTCCATTTCAATAGTGTTGTAGTTATTTATTTTTAAGGTTTTTAATCCCGATTTTTTCGTAGATCCTTCTTCCATAGAAGCTACTAAGTTTTTGATATAAAAATCTAAGGCTTCTTCTAGGTTTCCAAACTTGATTTTAAAGTGATCTAAAGAGGCTTTTTCGTCCTGAATTATTATACTGAATTTACCCAAAGCCAAGTTAATCATTTGTAAAGAAGCGCTTTCGTTGAGATCATAAGTTCTCACAAAACTATTAGGATAATCTACTGTAAAAGTTTGTCCAACCCTGATTGTACTTGTTTGCGCAAAACTGAAACTTACAGTCAATAAGACTATACTTATTATTAATTTTCTTAGCATACAATTTTAAATTTTATTCTTTGCAAAATACCAAATCAACATTCCCCAAGAGATTATCATGAAAAGTCCTCCCAATGGCGTGATAGGTCCAAGAAGTTTTAGGTTAACGCCCCAATAATCCTGGAAACTTAAAAAATAGATACTAAACGAAAATAGAAAAGTCCCGATAATCATTAATAATGAAATCCATTTTTCGGATCCTGTTTCGAATTTTAAAATATAGCCGACAATTAGTAGAAAAAACGCCGCATACATCTGATATCTTACGCCCGTTTCGAAACTTTCTAATCGTTCTACGGAAAGAATTTTCTTAAAAGCATGCGCACCAAAAGCACCAAGGATTACGGACAATAAACCGTAAAATGCACCAAATATCAAAGTGAAAGTTTTCATTTATAATTTATTTTTGAGTTATTAATATAAATATTTTTCCCGCCGTTGTCAAAATTCCGAGAATGATAAAAAACCAAGCAAAACGTTTGCTACTCGCAAATCCTGGGTTGTGTGTGATTTTTAAAAATATACCGAAGCCTAGTATAAATAGGGCTAATCCAAGTCCAAACATGTAGTGATATTTTTTATTGAAATTATTGTCCTCTCAGTTTATTCAATTCCGAAATCACTTCATGGTGACTTACCGTTTTGTCTTTAAAATACGTCACAAAATGTTGTTTTTCTGCTTCGGTTGCCCCAAACTGATTAAGGATGTTAAACAAGTGCATTTTCATGTGACCTTTTTGGATTCCCGTTGTCACCAAAGAACGCAAGGCTCCGAAGTTTTGTGCTAATCCAGAAACCGCTAAAATACTCATCAACTCTTGTGCAGAAGGCTTTCCTAAAAGTGCTAAAGAGAATTTTACCAATGGATGAAGATTGGTTAATCCGCCAACTACACCCACGGAAATTGGTAAGTCAATCCAAAATCTAAATATGCCGTTATCTATTGTGCAATGCGTTAATGACGAATATTTACCGTTCCTAGAAGCATAGGCGTGGGCGCAGGCTTCTGTCGCACGGAAGTCGTTTCCTGTCGCGATAACTACGGCATCTACGCCATTCATAATGCCTTTGTTGTGCGTTGTTGCGCGGTAAGGTTCGATCTCGGCAATGCTCACTGCTTGTTTAAACTTCCATGCAAACTCTTCATTGGAAATGCCGCTATCATCTTTCAGCTCCTCAATTAGGCAAGATACTTCGGCGCGAACGATGCAGTCTGGGGTGTAGTTGGAAAGAATATTCATAACCACTTGCAAAGAGGCTTTTTCTTCTGGAGTGAAATCTTCTTCTAAAGCAATTTCCTCTTTCAAGGTTTTTCCAAATTGTTCCAAACACGAGTTGATAAAATTGGCGCCCATAGAATCCACCGTATCAAAACTCGCTTTCAGCTGAAAATAATTTTCCATTTCGGCGGTTTTGTCAATCAATCTGATATTCAAAATGCCGCCACCACGTTTCCTCATATTTGCGGTGATATCTTCGGTCGCTTCGAAAAGTTTTTTCTTTAATTTAAAATTAAAAAAATGTTGCAGTTTGTGTGGTTCAACATTCAATATAAAATGAGTGTGACCTAATTTTTTGGTGTTGATAATGGTTGTTTTGAAACCGCCTTTGTCCAACCAAAATTTTGCTGCTTTGGACGCTGCTGCTACAACAGAGCTTTCTTCAACAGCCATAGGAAGCGCTAATAATTTGCCATCGATAAGGAAATTAGGCGCAATTCCGTAAGGCATATAAAAATTGGAAATGGTGTTTTCCGAGAATTCTTCATGCAGTTTTTGTATGTCGTGATCGTTATTCCAATATTGTTGTAAGATCTGCTCGTAGCTACGATCTTGGCTAAGATATTCTTTGATTAACCAATCTATTTTTTGTTGTTTGGATAGTTTTGAAAAACCTTCAACGGGTTGGTGATTCATGTTTGTAAAAAATTTGATGTTCAAAGATAAGCAATTCGTTTTTGCCTTTTGAGAGATTCTTGTCAGGTATTGTTTTTTTTGTAATCAATTTTATAATTAGGCATTTTCTATGATTTTAAATTTCAAATAGTGGTAACTTTGCACTCGTTTTTTTAACACCTAATATATATGTCTATTACTTTCACTTTAGCCAAGCCCAAAAGAGTTTCCATTATACGTTATCGAACGGCGGTTTTTGGATATTTTTTCTGTCAAGGACTTGGTTTCGCATCATGGGCAAGTCGTATTCCTACAATAAAAGAAGCGCTAGGTCTTAGCGAAGGACAGTTGGGTGCCATGTTGTTGATGTTGCCATTAGGACAATTGTTTACGATGCCTTTGTCTGGGAAGTTGGTGACGAAATATGGTAGCGCAAAAGTTATTTCTGTTGTTTCCATATTATATGCTTTGATATTGTTGAGTATTTCTTTCGCTTCTAATATTTATATGTTGGCGGCGTCATTATTTTTATTTGGTATTGCTGGTAATATGGGAAGTATTGCGGTTAATACGCAAGCGGTTGCTGTGGAAAAAATGTTTCGGAAATCAATTATGACGTCGTTTCATGGTGGTTGGAGTTTGGCAGGGTTTTTCGGAGCGCTTATCGGATTATTAACGATTAATTTTCATCTTAATACAACCTATCATTTTTTGATTATTCTAAGTTTGGTTTTAATCAATACATTTTGGAATATTAAGTATCTTGTTCCGAAAGTAGAACATGCAAGTTCTAATGCCGAGAAAATAAAATTTAAGCCAGATGCTATTTTAATTCAGTTGGGTATTGTTGGTTTTTTCAGTATGGCGACGGAAGGTGCGATGTTCGACTGGACAGGCGTCTATTTTAAAGATGTTGTGAAATCTCCAACGTCTTTGGTTATTTTGGGTTATACATCATTTATGATTATGATGGCTACAGGAAGGTTTTTGGGTGACTTTCTCATTACTAAATTAGGCAAAAGAAAAGTACTTATTATAAGTGGACTTTTGATGTTTGTGGGGATGATGACTTCTGTATTGTTTCCTTATGTTGCGACGTCAACTATTGGTTTTATGCTAGTCGGTTTGGGCGTTGCGTGTTGTGTGCCAACCGTGTATAGTATGGCGGGGAAACATCCCAGTATTCCTCCAGGAATGGCCATTGCCTTGGTGTCGAGTATTAGCTTTTTAGGTTTTTTGATGGGGCCTCCTTTAATAGGGTTTATTGCGGAAATTTTCGGATTGCGTTGGTCGTTTACCTTGTTTTCTGTATTTGGGTTGGCAATGGTTGTGATGATGTTCACCAATTCTTACTTCAAAAAATCATAATCTTTTGTTAAGTTCGATTGTAATAAATTAAATATTTAAAATTTTAAAATATAATAAAGCCTTTTGTTGAAGGGGTTTTTGTTTTTATCATTTAAAATCTTAACATAGATCAAGCTGTTAAGTTATCATAAATCAATGTTTTATATAGATTCGCAGTGCTACATTTGCAATAGAAATTTTAATCAATAAAAAACAAAATATTATGGCAACTAAATGGCTACTAGATCCAGCACACAGCGAAATTACTTTTAAAGTAAGACACATGATGATCTCTAATGTTAAAGGACAATTCCAAAATTTCAACGCAGAAATAGAGGCAGAAGATGACACTTTTGAACATGCAAAAACTACTGCTTATATTGATGTCGATTCCATTTACACAAATAATACAGATCGTGATAATCACCTGAAATCAGCAGATTTTTTCAATGCAGAAGCGAATCCTAAAATCACTTTCGAAACCGGAACTCTTAATAATGATATCACTGGAAATTTAACAATAAATGGTATTACAAAACCAATTAAATTAGAAGTAGAATTTGGAGGGATTTCTAAAGACCCTTGGGGTAATACCAAAGCCGGTTTCACTTTCGAAGGAAAAATAAGCAGAAAAGAATTTGATCTTAACTGGAATGCCGCATTGGAAACGGGTGGTGTTATGGTGGGTGACGATGTTAAAATATCAGGCGATCTACAGTTTGTAAAACAAGCTTAAAAATCTTTCTACAAATCTATTTTAGAAAAATTTAAGAGGTCTTTGATTTCTTAAATTTTTCGTTTTTATCATGAATATCAATCATCTTAATCAAATAGTCGAGACTTTTGCTCCAACACCCAAAATGCCAGTTTTGTTTTTGGGACATGGCTCGCCGATGAACGCCATCGAAGATAATGTCTTTGTACAAGGATTCAGAAAAATATCAAAAGAAATCCCAACACCCAATGCTATACTTTGTGTGTCGGCCCATTGGTATACAGACGGAACTTTTGTTACCGCAATGCAATATCCAAAGACGATTCATGATTTTTATGGCTTTCCAAAAGAACTGTTCGAAGTGGAATATCCCGCGCCAGGTTCGCCAGAATTGGCTAAAGAAACCACTGAACTTTTGTCGCCTTTTGCCGAAGAAGATCTCAGTTGGGGGTTGGATCATGGCGCGTGGTCGGTGATTCGACATATGTATCCGGACGCTAATATTCCGGTAATCCAATTGAGCATCGATTATACAAAATCGCCTCAATACCATTTCGAACTTGCACAGAAATTAGACAAACTGCGTGAAAAAGGAATTCTGATTGTTGGAAGCGGTAATATTGTACATAATCTTCGAATGATTGACTGGCGAAATATAAATACAATAGGTGCCGGATGGGATTGGGCAATCGAAGCTCGAGAAAAAACCAAGCATTGGTTATTAGAGGGTGATTTCAAAAGTTTAATAAATTATACAAAACAAGGTTCTGCGCTGCAAAATGCAATACCAACGCCCGAACATTTTTTACCCTTGATATATACTCTAGGTTTAAAACACAAGTCGGAAGAGCTTTCACTTTTTAATGATGCATTAATCGGCGGAAGCCTTAGTATGACAAGTGTTTTGATTGGTTAACTTTAATGGTTAATTGTTTTTTTTTAGCCCTATTTCAAACAGAGATAGGATTTTTTGTTTCGAATGAAGTGAAAAAAAATCCCGATAAACTTTTATCAGGATTTTGTATTTTTTAATTTGTTTCCATTGGAGGTGGTGGGTTTTGCAGATAGCCATCTTTTTCAAGATCTTCTATAATTTTATTTCCAATATTAATTCCCCATTCTTGGCCAATCGCCATACTTTCTTGCATGATTTGTGGAAGTGTCGTTATCGTCTTTTGACCTAGGGGACTTTGGTAGAATTTAATTAGTCCATCAATATCTTCTCCTGTAAAATGTTTGGAGTAAACAGGAATCATTTTGGATTGTAAATCTTTGTAGTTGATGTTTTCACGAAACTTTGTCCAAAAAATAGAAGGGACATTAGGATATGTTTCGTTGTAATGTTGCATCATTTGGTCAAACATCAAGGCCATATTCTTTTGCATGCCCATAACTTCCATTAGCCTCTCAACTTTTTGCTCTTTGGTTTGTGCAAAAGAAAACGAACATGTGATTAAACCGAATATTAAAATTACTTTCTTCATTATTTTAAACAGTTACCTTTAGCTTTCTATTTCTTATTAAATCAGCAATTGCCAACATATCTTTTCCAATCAGTCGATCGTCTTCCAATTTTGGGACAACACTTCTTATAATGCTGAAGTTTTCTTCAATAATTTTCGAACATTTTGCTGGTCTGCGGAATTCCAAACCTTGCGCAGCGAACATCAATTCAACAGAGAAAATGTTTACCAAATTGTCTAAAACCTGATTGAATTTTCTCCCCGAAATACTGCCCATAGATACATGGTCTTCTTGACCTAAACTTGTCGGTATAGAATCTGCCGATGCTGGGAAACAAAGGGTTTTGTTTTCTGTAACTAAAGCTGCTGAGGTATATTGTGGAATCATAAATCCTGAGTTAAGTCCAGAACTTTCCGTCAACAATCTTGGCAAACCAAATTTTCCTTCTAGCAAAAGATAACTTCTTCTGTCAGAAATGTTACCCAATTCAGCAGCCGCTAAAGTGGCATAATCTAAAGGTAAAGCCATCAGTTGTCCATGGAAGTTTCCTCCAGAGATCGACTCTTCGGCGCTCAAGACGATAGGATTATCGGTTACAGAATTTAGTTCTGTTTCGGCCATCATTTTTAAATGTTCAAAAGCATTTCTGCTGGCACCATGTACTTGCGGAACACAACGCATAGAGTAGGGGTCTTGTACCCTTTCGCAGTCTTCGTGCGCTTGTAGATTTTCCGAATTTTTCAAAAATTTCAACATTCTTGCTGCTACTTTTTTGCTTCCAGCAAAGGGGCGAATATCGTGCAGTTCTTTTTTGAAAGGACTAGCAGAACCTCGGTAAGCTTCCAGACTCATCGCTGCCGTCATATCGGCAAGGTCGAGAAGATATTCCATTTTTTCTAAACCTTTGATAGCGTGGGCTAAAATAAATTGCGTACCGTTGATTAATCCTAGACCTTCTTTTGGTCCTAGTTTTAATGCTTTTAGTTTATGTTTTTTTAAAGCTTTTTCAGTGTCAACGATTTTGTTACCATCCCATACCTGTCCAAGTCCCAAAAGAGGTAACACAAGATGAGATAAAGGCGCCAAATCCCCCGAAGCACCGACAGATCCTTGTTCTGGAACAACAGGGATAATGCCTTTTTCCAACATCAAAATCATACGTTCGATAAGTTCTAGAGAAACACCTGAAAAACCTTTCGATAATGCATGGATCTTTGCAATCATCATTATTTTTGACAATTCTTTATCAATTGGCTTTCCAACGCCAACTGCATGGGAAATGATGAGGTTGTGTTGCAGCTGTGCCGTTTCTTCCTCAGAAATTTTCACGTCGCAAAGTGGTCCAAATCCTGTGTTGATACCATAAACTGTATCGTCCGAAGCTACAATTTTAGCCACGTTTTTTTGAGATTTTATAATTTGCTCTTTCGCAACTTTATTAAGTTTTGCCTTTTTTGAGTCTTTGCAAATTTCTAAAACATCTTTATATGTAAACAAATCGATTCCGTAAATCATTAGTATAAATTTTCGTTAAAAATACTGATTTTTGTTGAGCTTGTCAAAGGACAATTATTAGTATTTTTGTTGTATGAATCCTTCTTTAGAACTTCAGTTAAAAACTTTGACATCCGATCCTGGCGTTTATCGTTATTATGATAAAAACGAGCAATTGCTTTATGTCGGAAAAGCTAAAAATCTTAAGAAAAGAGTCCTTTCTTATTTCAACAAAAATTTGTCAAGTTATCGTACCAGAATTATGGTTGGTAAAATTTTTCGTTTGGAGACAACCGTTGTTAATAGCGAGTACGAAGCGCTTTTGTTGGAAAATAATTTGATAAAAGAGCATCAGCCGTTTTATAATGTGATGCTTAAAGATGACAAAACTTATCCGTGGATTTGTATTAAAAACGAAGCTTTCCCAAGAATTTTTATGACTCGGAATGTTATTAAAGACGGTTCGGAATATTTTGGTCCTTATGCAAAAGTGCGTCCAGCAAAAATTCTTTTAGATACGATAAAACATATTTATAAACTCCGAACTTGTAACCTAAATCTTTCGGAGGACAAAATTGAAAGTGGCAAATATAAAGTCTGTCTCGAATATCATATTAAAAATTGTGAAGGACCGTGCGAAGCTTTGGAAACCGAAGAAGAGTATAATGAAAAAATTGATGCAATCCGAGGAATTATTAAAGGGGATTTCCGAAAGGCAAAAGACTATTTGATCAATCAGATGATGCGCTATGCGGCTGATCTTAAGTTCGAAAATGCGCAGATGATAAAAGAAAGAATAGATGCTTTGGAAGATTATCAAACAAAAAATACCATTGTTAACCCCAATATAGATGATGTTGATGTATTTGGGATGACAAGCGACGAGACCGCAGCATATGTCAATTTTTTTAAAATAAGAAACGGGAATATTATTCAGAGTTTTACAACAGAAATTAAGAAGATTCTGGATGAAAGCGACGAAGATATTTTGGAAGAAGCTTTAATTGAGATTCGACAAAAATTTGGGTCAGATTCCAAAGAGATATTAATCCCATTTCATCTAAGTGTTGAAATTCCTAATGTAAAACTTATTGTTCCGAAAGTTGGTGACAAAAAACGTATAGTTGAACTCTCGGAAAAAAATGCAAAAGAATATCGACTTGAAAAATTAAAACAAGTCCAAATTGTGGATCCTGATCGTCACACCAATCGCATTATGGCGGAGATGAAACAGCTTCTGCGCATGCCTGTTGAGCCACGACATATTGAAGGTTTTGACAATTCTAATATTCAAGGGACAAATCCTGTTTCGGCTTGTGTGGTCTTCAAGGATGGAAAACCTAGTAAAGCAGATTATAGAATTTTTCATCCCAAAACCGTCGTGGGTGCTAACGACTTTGCAACGATGGAAGAAGTGATATATCGACGTTACAAAAGAATGTTGGATGAAGGCGAAGCTTTACCACAATTGATATTGATAGATGGAGGAAAAGGACAACTATCTTCTTCGGTGAAGAGTCTTAAATTACTTGGTTTATATGGTAAAATTACAATAATTGGTATTGCAAAACGTTTGGAAGAAATCTTTTTTCCTGACGATTCTATTCCGTTGTATCTAGATAAAAAGTCGGAAACTTTAAAAATACTTCAGCGTGTTCGTGATGAGGCGCATCGTTTTGGGGTTCGACATCACAGAACGCGACGTAAAAATTCTACGATAAAATCGGAGTTGGAAGAAATTCCGGGAGTCGGTCCGAAATCAATTGAATTATTACTATCCAAATTAAAATCGGTGAAACGAATAAAAGAAGCCAACTTGGAAACTTTAGAAGAAATACTTGGAAAGTCCAAGGCTAAAGTAGTTTGGGAATATTTTAATAATGGAAATTAATTTTTTTAAAATACATAAAAAAAGCAGCTCTTGTTGGGCTACTTTTTAGTTTTATTTTTTATTAAAAATTTCTTTGGAGTATGATCCATCTAATTTTGGAATTTCTATAACGATATTCCCATTTTCAGTATAACCAAGTGTTTTTATATTATTTCCCAATGTTACATGGAAAATCCCAGGTTTACTACTTTCAAATAATTTGGCAAAAGGTGTTGAACTTTTTGAAGATACCAAAATGAAATTGCCCGTTGCTAGATTGATGAGTTGGTAGTTTTCATTTTTGTTGGTAAAAACCAAAGCTTCTTCTTTTGCTGAGCTAATCGGCGCGGAGCTTACATTTTCAACAATTGTTTGCGCAGTTGTAGCTGTTGTTTCTTTTTTAGAATCTAGCTCTATGATGCTTTTGGGTGTAGAAAATGCAATGCTTTGTGTTGCTTGCTTCAAAGCTTTTGGAAATCCAATTTCAAATTCTTTTTCATCTGCGCTACCTTTGGATTCTAGAATTGTCTTCTTTTGACAGTCCGTAAAATTAACTTTCACTTTGTTTTTAAAAAATGAGCTGTCATCCAAGAGATTGGCGCTAAGTACAGCACAAGGATTATCTTTTAATGCGGCAGGCCAATCATGAGGTGCTTCCTGTATAACTTTGTATTTTTTTGCTTTTAGTTGGTCAACTAGGATTTTGTTGAGACCAAATTTGTTCATCTCTTTATCTTTTTCAAAGGTCTTTGGCACGTAGATATATTCGTAATCGGCTATATTTTGTGCAAAGCCCAAAGGAGATAAGGCTAAAAGTAATATTGCAAATGATTTTTTCATAAGATAATTTTGAACTACGAAGATAATAATACTTTTAGATTTCTTGATTAAATTTAAAATTCGGATTTTTAATATAAATGTAATTGAAAGGTATTTTTTAAAGTTTTATTTCTATGTATATTGCTTTTATTTATAACAAAAACGTTAAAATGTTTTTGTTTTTATAAAATTAATATTTACATTTGAGGCAGATTTCAAATCACATTAACATATTTAAAATTTACCAAACTCACAATTTGAAATTAACCCTTCTTAGCCTAAGAAGGGTTTTTATGAATTTAATACAGAAAAAATTACTTTTTTATTCCTAAGAAAATGCCTTTTTCGTTGAATTCCAAAACCCAACCATTGCTTAGATCCAGACGTTGTTTTTTGTTTTCTTTTTCCCAACCGATAATTTGTTGAGTCAAATAATTGGCTTTCGCGTAATCCCAAACATTTTTAGGTACAACAGAGTTAGGGAGTTCTTGCATGGACTTGCTTTCGATATCTTCCAATTGGTTTTTATGATCAAAGTCCAATTCGATTTTATTATCAAGACTCACATTATATTCGGTGCCAAATTTTGTGTTTTCTTCAGTTAGTTTTACAATTTTGGAATCGGGAAAATGTTTCTTTATATAATTTGAAATGCCTTGTGGAACTTTATCAACGGGTATTTCTTTTTCTTGAGCTTGTGTAAAAATTGACAAACAGAAAATACATAAATAGATTATTGGTTTCATGGGGTTAAAGTTTTGTCCAAAGCTAAGAAAAAATATGGATGTGTTAATTTGATAGAAATTAGTGACTGGCAGATTTTAGTCCAATAATAGAACCTATCAAAGTGGTTATGAAAAATAAACGCCAAAATGTTGCGGGCTCTTTAAAAATGAAAATTCCTACCAAAACGGTTCCTATAGCACCAATTCCTGTCCAGACGGCGTAGGCTGTTCCGATGGGTAAATTCTGGGTCGCCTTCATAAGGCCTAGCATACTTATGGTGAGGCATACCAAGAATCCTGCATACCAAAAATAAGATTCTGTTCCCGATGTTTCTTTTGCTTTTCCTAGACAAGATGCGAAGGCAACTTCAAATAATCCTGCGATAATTAATATAATCCAGCTCATTAAAATAAATTTTCCGCAAATGTCGAACTTTTAAATACGAATCCTTTTTACAAATGTTAAAAAAAAATTATTTGATTTGTGCTCGGATTCTGCTCAAGCTGACTTGTGTAATGCCAAGAAAAGATGCTATATGGCCTAATGAAGCGCGTTGTAGAAGATCTGGGTGTTCGGATAATAAAGCTAAATAGCGATCTGTAGCTTTCATCGAAATTCGAGAAATAAGACGTTGTTCGGTTGTAACCAATTCTTTCTCTGCCAAAATTCTTCCCCAATTGGCGATTTCCTGATTTTCCAAATATAGCTTTTGCAAGGTTTCAATAGATACTTTATACAAAATACTATCTTCTAAAAGTTCAATATATTCGTAGTTCTTCTTATTATAAACGTAGCTATTCATTGGTAAAATTGGCGCACCTTCTGTCCCGAACCAAAATGTAATGTCTTGATCTTTGTATTGTGTGAAAGCACGCACCAGACCAGACTTTATAAAATACATGTCTTTTTCAAGCTTATTTGCTTGAAGTAGGATTTCGTTTTTTTGAAAAGCTTCTTCCCTGAAAAGTAAAGCCAGTTTTTGGTTAGAGCTCGTTGAAAGTGTAGAAATTCTATTTATAATCTCTTTCGGCGTCATATCGAAGTATTATATAAGATACGAAACTACTGATATTTTAGTTGACTCGTGTTTTTTTTTCTTTCCTGGCAATCCGCCTCCTTTTCTAATTCTTTGCTACGGCCGGGCTGTCCGCTGTATCTTGCTTGCTCCGCTCGGGCGACTATCTTCTCTAGGCTTCGCTTTTCGAAGACCGTCGCCTCGCTGCGCTCCACAAGGATGCCGCTTCCATCCCTATTGCGGTGGGGAGAGATTTGTAGATTATGAATGATAAGGACCTCTATAAATTTAAAATTTGTAAAAGCGTTGAATTGTTAAACTGTATAATTGTTTAATTGTTTAATCGTACAATTGTTCATTAAATCCTTTTATACCATTGTTTCGTGTTTATTCTTTGTTTTCGGTTCTTGATTCTAAAAAAAAACGAACTTGAAAACAAGCAAGTTAGGATATAATTAAAAAATAAGTTCCGATAAGTTTGTGTGATAATAAAAAAGCCTCTACTTTTGCACTCGCAAATCAGAAGTGTTTTGCAGCGCAGAAGAGAGATAGAAATAAATTTAGAGATTGATTATAGGTTTTTGAAAAAAAATTTTAAAAAAACTTTCAAAAACATTTGGTCAATTTGGGAAAAGTTTTTACTTTTGCACTCGCAAATCGGCTGAAAGATGACAGAAAACAGTATGCTGATTTATGCGAAAAGAACGAAGTTCATTGACATAAATATAACAACCAAGTAAGGAAAAAAACCAAAGCGTCAATTTTAATAAATTGAGTTAGAGTTTAAGGACAAACAAACATACAATGGAGAGTTTGATCCTGGCTCAGGATGAACGCTAGCGGGAGGCCTAACACATGCAAGCTGAGCGGTAGAAATCTTTCGGGATTTTGAGAGCGGCGTACGGGTGCGTAACACGTGTGCAACCTGCCCTTATCAAGAGGATAGCCCGGAGAAATTCGGATTAATACTCTATAATATATTGACTGGCCTCAGTTTATATTGAAAGATTTATCGGATAAGGATGGGCACGCGCAAGATTAGGTAGTTGGTAGGGTAACGGCCTACCAAGCCGATGATCTTTAGGGGGCCTGAGAGGGTGATCCCCCACACTGGTACTGAGACACGGACCAGACTCCTACGGGAGGCAGCAGTGAGGAATATTGGACAATGGGTTAGCGCCTGATCCAGCCATCCCGCGTGAAGGACGACGGTTCTATGGATTGTAAACTTCTTTTATATAGGGATAAACCTACTCTCGTGAGAGTAGCTGAAGGTACTATATGAATAAGCACCGGCTAACTCCGTGCCAGCAGCCGCGGTAATACGGAGGGTGCAAGCGTTATCCGGATTTATTGGGTTTAAAGGGTCCGTAGGCGGGCTTGTAAGTCAGTGGTGAAATCCGGCAGCTCAACTGTCGAACTGCCATTGATACTGCAAGTCTTGAGTAAAGTAGAAGTGGCTGGAATAAGTAGTGTAGCGGTGAAATGCATAGATATTACTTAGAACACCAATTGCGAAGGCAGGTCACTATGTTTTAACTGACGCTGATGGACGAAAGCGTGGGTAGCGAACAGGATTAGATACCCTGGTAGTCCACGCCGTAAACGATGATTACTCGTTTTTGGGGATTTATCTTCAGAGACTAAGCGAAAGTGATAAGTAATCCACCTGGGGAGTACGTTCGCAAGAATGAAACTCAAAGGAATTGACGGGGGCCCGCACAAGCGGTGGAGCATGTGGTTTAATTCGATGATACGCGAGGAACCTTACCAAGGCTTAAATGGGAATTGACAGGTTTAGAAATAGACTTTTCTTCGGACAATTTTCAAGGTGCTGCATGGTTGTCGTCAGCTCGTGCCGTGAGGTGTTAGGTTAAGTCCTGCAACGAGCGCAACCCCTGTCACTAGTTGCTAACATTTAGTTGAGGACTCTAGTGAGACTGCCTACGCAAGTAGAGAGGAAGGTGGGGATGACGTCAAATCATCACGGCCCTTACGCCTTGGGCCACACACGTGCTACAATGGTAGGTACAGAGGGCAGCTACACAGCGATGTGATGCAAATCTCGAAAGCCTATCTCAGTTCGGATTGGAGTCTGCAACTCGACTCTATGAAGCTGGAATCGCTAGTAATCGCGCATCAGCCATGGCGCGGTGAATACGTTCCCGGGCCTTGTACACACCGCCCGTCAAGCCATGGAAGTTTGGGGTACCTGAAGTCGGTGACCGTAACAGGAGCTGCCTAGGGTAAAACAAGTAACTAGGGCTAAGTCGTAACAAGGTAGCCGTACCGGAAGGTGCGGCTGGAACATCTCATTTTAGAGCGTTGAAGAACGTAAAACAAATAAGTCATTTATATGACACTTACCTTAAACAAAGCATAGCTTTGGTTTTTTTTACTCGGTTGTAAATATTAAAATATACCCACTAGAAATTAGTACAGGGAAGAGATACAAGAGCCGAGAGCCAAGAATCAAGACGAAAGAAAGTCTTGTATCTAGGATCTTGAATCTATAAGTCTAAAAAGACAGTCTCGTAGCTCAGCTGGTTAGAGCGCTACACTGATAATGTAGAGGTCGGCAGTTCGAGCCTGCCCGAGACTACTAATTAAAGCGGTAAGCTGTTAAGCGATAGGCAGTAAGCATTTAGCTTAAAGCATATAGCATATAGCGTACAGCACCTAGAGGGGGAATTAGCTCAGCTGGCTAGAGCGCCTGCCTTGCACGCAGGAGGTCAAGGGTTCGACTCCCTTATTCTCCACAGTATTTTGAATTTGATTTAAAAGTTACGGATAGAGCCAAAAACAATATCTGTTCATCAGAGGATAAATAAGACAAAAGATCATTGACATTAACGGTAAAGACATCACAAAGAGAAAACCGAGCACTTATAAGTGCTTGAGTAACCTAAAAATAGGAAAGAAATCGTTAAGGGCGTATGGCGGATGCCTAGGCTTTCAGAGGCGACGAAGGACGTGGTAAGCTGCGAAAAGCTCGGGGGATTGGCACACACGAATTGATCCCGAGATGTCCGAATGGGGCAACCCGGCATGTTGAAGACATGTCACCTCGCAAGAGGAGCAAACCCGGAGAACTGAAACATCTAAGTACCCGGAGGAAAAGAAATCGAAGAGATTCCGTAAGTAGTGGCGAGCGAAAGCGGATTAGCCCAAAAGCTTTTATATGTTTAATAGAATGTTCTGGAAAGAACAGCCATAGACGGTGATAGCCCGGTATATGAAAGGCATATTTAAGTGATAAATGAGTAGGGCGGGACACGTGAAATCCTGTCTGAATATGGGGGGACCATCCTCCAAGGCTAAATACTCCTGAAAGACCGATAGTGAACAAGTACTGTGAAGGAAAGGTGAAAAGCACTTCGAATAGAAGGGTGAAATAGAACCTGAAACCGTACGCCTACAAGCGGTCGGAGCTGGCAAGTCCAGTGACGGCGTGCCTTTTGCATAATGAGCCTACGAGTTAATTTTACTAGCGAGGTTAAGGACTTCAGGTCCGGAGCCGGAGCGAAAGCGAGTCTGAATAGGGCGGTTAGTTAGTAGGATTAGACGCGAAACCTTGTGATCTACCCATGGGCAGGTTGAAGCTTTGGTAACACAAAGTGGAGGACCGAACCCGTTGACGTTGAAAAGTCTTGGGATGACTTGTGGGTAGGGGTGAAAGGCCAATCAAACTGGGAGATAGCTCGTACTCTCCGAAATGCATTTAGGTGCAGCGTCGTATATAAGTTTATTAGAGGTAGAGCTACTGATTGGATGCGGGGGAGTCAAATCCTACCAATTCCTGACAAACTCCGAATGCTAATAAATGTTTTACGGCAGTGAGGGCATGGGTGCTAAGGTCCATGTCCGAGAGGGAAAGAACCCGGACCAACAGCTAAGGTCCCTAAATCTATACTAAGTTGAAACAACGCGGTTGGACTGCATTGACAGCTAGGATGTTGGCTTGGAAGCAGCCATTCATTTAAAGAGTGCGTAACAGCTCACTAGTCGAGCGGTCCGGCATGGATAATAATCGGGCATAAGTATAGTACCGAAGCTATGGGATTATTTAATAATCGGTAGGAGAGCATTCTATTTGCGCTGAAGCAGAGTCGTGAGGCTTTGTGGAGCGGATAGAAAAGAAAATGTAGGCATAAGTAACGATAAAGGGGGCGAGAAACCCCCTCACCGAAAGACTAAGGTTTCCTCAGCCATGCTAATCAGCTGAGGGTTAGTCGGGACCTAACGCGCACCCGAAAGGGGAAGTGGATGGACAATGGGTTAATATTCCCATACTTGCTCACACTAAAAAGGGGACGGATTGCCGTACTTACTGGAGACTGACGGAATAGTCAAGGCCTAGCCTTCGGGCGAAGCTGCTGTAGGGAAAGCGGTTCCAAGAAAAGCCGAAGTGAAGCAACCCGTACCAAAACCGACACAGGTAGTCGAGGAGAGAATCCTAAGGTGCTCGAGTGAGTCGTGGCTAAGGAACTAGGCAAAATAGTCTCGTAACTTCGGAAGAAGAGACGCCATCAGCAATGGTGGCCGCAGTGAAGAGGCCCAGGCGACTGTTTATCAAAAACACAGGACTCTGCTAAATCGAAAGATGCTGTATAGGGTCTGACACCTGCCCGGTGCTGGAAGGTTAAGGAAGGTGCTTAGAGGTAACTCGAAGGCATTAACTGAAGCCCCAGTAAACGGCGGCCGTAACTATAACGGTCCTAAGGTAGCGAAATTCCTTGTCGGGTAAGTTCCGACCTGCACGAATGGTGTAACGATCTGGGCACTGTCTCAGCCACGAGCTCGGTGAAATTGTAGTATCGGTGAAGATGCCGATTACCCGCAATGGGACGAAAAGACCCTGTGAACCTTTACTATAACTTCGTATTGACTTTGAGTAAGTAATGTGTAGGATAGGTGGGAGACTATGAAGCAGGCACGCTAGTGTTTGTGGAGTCAACGTTGAAATACCACCCTTTACTTACTTGGAGCCTAACTTCTTTTAGAAGGACATTGCGTGGTGGGTAGTTTGACTGGGGTGGTCGCCTCCAAAAGAGTAACGGAGGCTTTCAAAGGTACCCTCAGCACGCTTGGTAACCGTGCGTAGAGTGTAATGGCATAAGGGTGCTTGACTGTGAGACCAACAAGTCGATCAGGTGCGAAAGCAGGACATAGTGATCCGGTGGTTCCGTATGGAAGGGCCATCGCTCATAGGATAAAAGGTACTCCGGGGATAACAGGCTAGTCTCCCCCAAGAGCTCACATCGACGGGGAGGTTCGGCACCTCGATGTCGGCTCGTCACATCCTGGGGCTGGAGAAGGTCCCAAGGGTTGGGCTGTTCGCCCATTAAAGTGGCACGCGAGCTGGGTTCAGAACGTCGTGAGACAGTTCGGTCTCTATCTATTGCGGGCGTTAGATGTTTGCGCGGAGTTGACTCTAGTACGAGAGGACCGTGTTGAACAAACCTCTGGTGTATCAGTTGTACCGCCAGGTGCACCGCTGAGTAGCTATGTTTGGATGAGATAAGCACTGAAAGCATATAAGTGCGAAACTCGCCGCAAGATTAGACATCTTTTAAGGGTCGTGGGAGATGACCACGTTGATAGGCTATAGGTGTAAAGGCAGTAATGTCATAGCCGAGTAGTACTAATTACCCGTAGATTTATAGCCTATTGGTTGCTATAATCTTAAAATTAATATTTAAAGACAAGTTCTTATAAGTGCGCTAAAGGTTTTGCCTTTGTGATGTATATTACCGATAAAAAGCAGTATGCTTTACGCTGTAAGCCTAGAGCTTATAGCCTACTGCCTACAGCTATATACCTTATTTAGGGTGGTTTTAGCAGAGGGGCTCACCTGTTCCCATTCCGAACACAGAAGTTAAGCCCTCTAGCGCCGATGGTACTGCTAACGCGGGAGAGTAGGTCGCCGCCAGTTTTTATTAGAAAGCTCATCAACATTGTTGATGAGCTTTTTTTGTTTTAGAATATAATATAAATGGAGAAAGTGAATAAAACAAAGCTGCTTTAACCACAAAATTATGATGCTATTAAAATTTGGCTAATATTTATTAGTTATAATTTTTTTAATTTCAGCTTATATTTGTAAAAATCTTACTAAATTTATTAGTTTGCTATTGACACAATTATGGAAACTAATATTATTAATCAATTTCCTATGCTAGGCGTCTTAAATAATCGGAATATTATTTGGCTTGGAGATAAGGTTTCTTATGAAATTTTAAATATCATACGGGATAAGTTCAACATTAAGCTAGAGCTAGAAAGCGGAATTAATTATTTAGAAGATTCTGAATATGCTCGTTTTCTTCTCGGTCTTGATAGTCAATTTAAAGGGCGGAAATTTATTTCTAAAATACACTTTGACAATCTATCAGAATTCTACCGATACCTTGATTCTTTAGTATTAAAAGGATTTTCTACGAGTACTATTAAAACTTATTGTGGCGAGTTTGCCCAACTTCTAAATATTATTGGCGATTTTTCTGTGAAAAAACTTTCCGAAGACAAATTGAGAAGCTATTTCCTATATTGTCATATGGAATTGAATTTATCAGAAAACCAGATTCACAGTCGGATGAATGCTGTTAAGTTTTATTTTGAAAAGGTTTTGGGTAGAGATAAATTTTTTGTAGATATTCCGCGGCCAAAAAAGGCTCAGATTTTACCTAAAGCTTTGAATGAGAAAGATATCTCGAAATTGATAGATGTTACCACAAATGTAAAACATCAACTTATTTTGAAACTTTGTTATGGCATGGGACTTCGAGTAAGTGAAATTGTTAATATCAAAATTCAGGATATTGATGGAGTTAAGCTTAAAGTTCTTATCGAAAGAGCGAAAGGTAAGAAAGACCGCTATGTTAATCTTCCGAAAAGTATTTTGAAAGAATTAAGAGATTATTATAAAGAATACCGCCCTCAATATTATCTTTTTGAAGGAGAACCTGGACAACAATATTCTAAACGCAGTGCACAAGCAGTTTTCAAACAAGCTATGAAAAAAGCGAACATCAGCAAGAAAGTTGGTATCCATAGTCTGCGACACAGTTATGCAACCCATTTGTTAGAATACGGAACCGATATTTCTTTAATCCAAAAATTATTAGGCCATAATAGTATAAAAACAACCTTAATCTATACAGAAGTTACGGATAAGAATATTGCTAATGTTGTGTCACCTTTAGATCGATTAAATAAAAATAAATTTTAAGATTCTAATAGTTCTTGAAGTTCTAGCCAACGCAATTCTGACATTTCTAAGGCTTCCGAAATCTGTTCTAAATCTGTGGAAAGTTTAGCAATCTTGTCATAATCTGTTTCATTACTTAATGCATCAAGGATTGTAGCTCTTTTTGCTTCTAACTCAGGCAGGTCTTTTTCCAAAGTTTCCAACTCACGTTGGTCTTTATAAGAAAGTTTCTTTTTAGGCTTGTTGTTTTGTGTAAGAGTCTTTTCTACAGTTGTTTTAGCTTTAGATTCATCTATTTTTTTAGTTTCGGAATCTTGCGTTTTTTTCCATTCGCGATATTCTGTAAAATTACCGACAAAATCCTTAATTTTTCCTTGACCTTCAAATGCTAATACATGATCAATTATACGATCCATAAAATAACGATCGTGGGAAACGATGATTAAACAGCCCTGGAATTGTAACAAGAAGTTTTCTAAAACCGTTAAAGTAGGCAAATCCAAATCGTTAGTTGGCTCATCGAAAATCAAAAAATTAGGATTTTGATACAGGACATACATCAAATGCAAACGGCGTTTTTCACCGCCAGAAAGTTTAGAAATTGGTGAATACTGCGTTTGATCATCGAATAAGAATAGTCTTAAAAATTGTGAAGCAGACAAGCTCCTCCCATTTGCTAATGGATAATATTCTGCTTTTTCTTTGATGAAATCGATAACGCGTTCGTCTTCTTTAAAACTAAGACCTTTTTGAGAAAAATAACCGAAACTTATCGTTTCACCTGTTTCTATTGTCCCATGGTCAGCCTTTTCTAAATTTTGAATAATATTGAGAAGTGTGGATTTTCCAGCACCATTTTTTCCAACAATTCCGACTTTCTCACCACGCTGAAATTGATAACTAAAATCCTTCAGTAGAACATTGTCACCAAAAGCCTTGTCAATATTTTTAAGTTCAAGGATTTTTTTACCCAAGCGTTTCATTTCAAAATCCAGTTCTAGACTTTGTTTTCTGGTGTCGGTTTTTGCTACTTTTTCAGTTTCGTAGAAAGCGTCAATTCTGCTTTTGGACTTAGTGGTTCTTGCTTTTGGTTGACGACGCATCCACTCCAATTCTTTTCTATAAAGATTGTTGGCTTTGTCGATTGTGGATTCTAGATTGTCTTCTCGGATCATTTTATTTTCAAGATAGGTCGCGTAACTTCCGTTATGGACGTAGAGTTGTGCGTCTTCCATTTCCCAAATTATATCACAAACGGCATCTAGAAAATAGCGGTCGTGCGTTACGAGAAGCAAGGTGATTTTTTGTTTAGAAAGATAATTTTCCAACCATTCTACCATTTCGACATCGAGGTGGTTGGTAGGTTCGTCCATAATTAAAAGTACATGCCGATGTTCAGCTCTGGTCTCTGTAAGAAGCTTTGCAAGGGCAACACGTTTTACTTGTCCACCCGATAATTTGCCCATCTGGATTGATAAATCCGTAATTTGAAGTTGGGAAAGTATTTGTTTCATTTCGTTTTCCAAATCCCAAGCTTTGTGAACTTCCATTTCTAAAAGCGCCTTTTCAATAAAGTCGTGGTTGCTCGACGTCAACGACAAATGATAATTTTTGAGTGCTACAATGGGTGGAGAGTTCAACGTCATCATAAATTCTTCAACCGTTAATTTGGGGTCAAAGTCAATCTCTTGGTCGAACAGAACAACTTGTATATCTTTATTAATGGAGATAGAGCCATGGTCGGAAATCTCTTTTCCCATAAGGATTTTTAAGAGTGTAGATTTTCCACTACCGTTTTTTGCGACAATCGCTATTTTGTCACCTTCATTAATATTAAAGCTAATATCTTCAAATAAAACCTTCAATCCATAGGATTTTGAAAGCTGTTCTGCCGTCACGTAATTCATAGTTCAAAAATACGAATAAGAATTGGCTTTGTTGCTTTTTATAAATTTGTTCCAATAATTTATTTTTGTTGATTTTACTATTTGTAAGGTTTTAGATTCATATAACTTAAAATTTGTTAAAAAATGTTATAATATTTGGAATATTTGGTAGTCATATTATAAAAATATTATCTTAGGTTTAAAATTAAATCTATGAGAAAAGCCATCTGTTTCGGAGAAGTATTATGGGATATTTTCCCAAATGGGAAAGTTATTGGTGGAGCTCCTTTGCATGTTGCTGCTAGATTATCTAGCCTAGGTGTGCCATCTCGTATTGTTTCTAAAATCGGAAATGATGCGGCTGGAAGAACACTTTTAGAACATATTCAAAATCTTAATTTGACGGGTGTGTACATCAAAATCGATCAGGATTATCCAACAGGTGAAGCTATCGTTAAGTTTGACGAAAATTCTGAAGCTTTTTATGACATTAAAACAGCCTCGGCTTGGGATAATATAGAATTGACCAAAGAAATTGAAGAAGCTGTTTCCGCTGCAGATATTTTTGTATATGGTTCGCTGGCTGCTCGTGGACAAACATCCAAAGAAACATTGCATGAACTTCTTAAAAAAGCAAAATACAAAGTTTTTGATGTTAATGTACGAAAACCTTATTGCGATTTTGATGAGATTTTGTTTTTAATGCGACAAGCAGATTTAATCAAACTTAATGAAATAGAACTTCGTTATTTGGTTAGACATCTTGGCGCAGAGAATGAATCTTTAGAATTAGATATTTTGTTTTTATCAGATTATACAGAAACTTCCCAGATCTGTGTTACACGTGGATTAGACGGTGCCGTTCTTTTAAGTGGTGAAAATCTTTATTCGCATCCTGGTTACGACGTGGAAGTTGTAGATACAATCGGTTCTGGTGATAACTTTTTAGCCGCTTTACTTTCCAAGATTCAAGATTGCGAAACCGAGCAGGATTTTAATGATTTGTTGGCTTATGCGAGTGCTGTAGGTGCGGTTGCAGCAACCAAAAAAGGTCCAGCTTCTAGAATTGATAAAGAAGAAGTTTTGCAATTAATCCAAGGTCAGTTGTCGTAAAGACCAATAGCTGCCGTTGTAAACGTTGAGATCAACTTTGACATTGATGCCGTAGGCAATTCCGTTTTCTGTGAATTGCCAGAATTGCCAATTTTCCTCTGGAGATGGCGCAGGAACATCGTTATAATTGGCTAGCCAAAGTGGATAATCCTCGAACTCGCCTGCTAGTACATCTTTGTGATAATGATAATAGGTGTAGATAATTGGTTTTACACCATAAGCGTTTTCCATTATTTTTAACCAAAGTTTAAGATCAGCAATCAGTTGTGCTTTGGTTTTATGGCGAGGCATTTTTTCAATATCCAAAACAGGTGGAAGATCACCAGATTCTAATTTGACAACGGAAGCGAAAGAATTAGCTTGCAAAATAGGATCTTCGTCGGGACGGTAAAAATGATAAGCACCACGCAAAAGTTCATGCTTTTTGGCTTGCTCCCAAAAGTGGTCAAAGTTTTTATCCGTTTTTTTGTTTCCCATCGATGCGCGGAGAAGAACAAATTTTAACGGAATTGTTTTGTTGCCGATGCTGAGGCTGTCCCACTTTATATCTTCTTTATTTTGATAATGAGAAATGTCAAAGCCAAAAGTTTTTGTCGCATAATCGCCAATAATTCTATTGATGCGTTGCTCCTCTTGCGCAGAATTTTTTAATTTTTTGTGATGAAATTTGTTGAAATAACTCGAGTAATAAAAATGAATTTTTTCCTTTAAATAATAGCCTGTTCCAAAAAGGCCAAGAAAAGTAAAAGCCAAGCTCCACCATAATAATTGGCGTTTTAGTTGACGTTTTTTTGATTTTGCTTGTCTTGATTTTTTATAATTCGGAACTCTTTTTTTCATCGGCGCAAAACTACAAAACAAATCCTGAAGTAGAGCGGATTTTAATAAATTTCCAAAATGGAAATATTTTGTTTGTTAAAGCTAACTATATCACCCGTTTTATGATTTAAAAGTGCTTGTGCGATGGGACTTTTATCAGAAATAACATAAAGCTTTTTGTCCTCAAATTTTATTTCTCCTAATGAAACTGAAACAAAAAAATCGGAAAGCGAAGTTTTGACGTAACTTCCCAGACTCACGACTTTCTTCTCGGAAAGCTTGATGTTTTTCAGTAAATTGTGTTGTTGTTGAAGTTCGTTAAGTTGAATTTGCAAATTGTTGATCTGTTGCTGCAACATTTCGCGTCCCGTTTCGTATTTGTCGCCCATGCTACTTTTGGTGTCATTATTTGACGTTCGCGTATCATCGATTAATTGTTCGAGTTTTGTGATTTTTTGATTTATAATTTCCAACAATTGCTCTTGAAGTGCTATTTTATTAATGGGCATTTTTTTAATTTTGAGGATTAAATCTTCGACAAAACTACTCAATGATCTTATGATTTCCTATAATTCTAAATTTAAAATTTTAATTTTCATCAACTTGGGACTTTTAATGTTTGGACAGAAAATGCCGCGCCCAGCAGAAGTTGTTGCCAATTATTACAAAGCTTTGGGAGGGAAAGAAGATTTGCGCTAATTAATCAAAATCTTCAAACGGGATTTTCAACTGTATCGAAACTTGTTTCTTTTCGTCGGTGTTGAGATTGGATAAGGACAGACCTAAAAGTCTTACGGCGCGATTAAAAGGTTTCTGTTGCCAAAGATTTTTTGCGGTTTTGTAATAATCGTCTTGGGATTGGAAATAGTCCGTCTTTGTAAAACTTCGTGTAAAAAGTGAAAAATCTTTGTATTTAATTTTTAAAGTCAGACTTTTTCCAAGAATTTGGTGTTTCGAAAGTCGTGTTTCGAGCTCTTGCGAAAGATATTTTAATTTTTCGTCAATTTGTTGTTCATCCAAAAGATCATCAAAAAACGTACGTTCTACAGCAACACTTTTCTGTATCCGATTGGGCTTTACCTCACTATTATGGATGCCACGCACTACATTGTAATAATATTGTCCAGATTTCCCGAAAAGTCGTGTAAGCTCCTCAATTGTTTTTTTCTTAAGGTCCAAACCTTTGTAAATGGATAAGCTGAACATTTTGTTAGCTGTTACTTTTCCGACACCATAAAATTTTTCAATCGGAAGTTCTTCCAAAAATTTTTCGATATGTTGCGGATGTATGGTTTTTTGTCCGTTTGGTTTGTTAATATCCGAGGCTACCTTTGCCAAAAATTTGTTAACCGAAATGCCTGCCGATGCGGTAAGTCCTGTTTCATCAAAAATGCGTTGTCGAATTTCTTTGGCGATTTGGTTAGCAGATTTGATGCCTTTTTTGTTTTCGGTAACATCGAGATAAGCTTCATCCAAAGATAGTGGTTCGACCAGGTCTGTGTAGTCGTAAAATATACTTCTAATTTTTCGAGAAATCTCTTTGTAACGTTGAAAGCGATGAGGAACGAATATAAGATGAGGACATTTTTCTTTGGCTGTCTTACTTGGCATTGCCGATCGTACACCATATTTTCTTGCTTCGTAACTTGCAGCTGATACAACGCCGCGATGACCGCCACCAACAGCAATGGCTTTGCCTTTCAGTTCGGGATTGTCGAGCTGTTCCACCGACGCATAAAAAGCGTCCATGTCAACGTGAATGATTTTTCTTTGTGGTAAAGGCATACACAAATTTAGAAATAAATAGACTTAAATTATTGATTTGAGTCTATTTTGAAAGTTGATCGATGGTCTTTTGGATGGCAGGATCTTCGGGAGATATTGCGTAATATTTTGCAATATTCGAAGATTGGTCAATCACCATGAATCTCGGAATCCAATTGAGTTCGATATAGTCATTGAAAGGATTTTTCCAGCCTGATGAGAACCAATAATTTTCTTTTTGCTTCATATTAAATCGTTCTAGACTTCTGTCGAATCCTTCTTTGTTGCGTTCCAAAGAAAAGTAAATGAAGTCTATATTGGGATTTTTATCGGCGAGTTCATTAGACTTTGGAATGGCTAGAATGCAGTCTTTGCACCAGCTTGCCCAAAAATCGATGACTAAAATTTTGCCTTTGTGTTGTTCCAAAATTTCTTTTACTGAAATGGATTTGCCTTCTTCGTCCTGCATTTTTTCAGCAAGGGCTTCTTGGCTAAATGTTGTTTTGTTTACGGATGGGATTTTTTGAGAAAAGCCTAAAGTGAAAATGGATAAACAAAAAATGGGAATTATCTTCTTCATTAATTCTAAAATCTAATATGACAAAGCTAAGTATTCTTGTTTGAGATTATCTTTTTTTTGATGTTAAAATTATATAAAAGTATTATTAAAGTCGCGTTGAAAAATTTTTCTAAAAACTCTGTATTTGCGCCCCGGCGTAGGTGGAGCTCTTTTCTATCTACAAGGCTGTGGCGGCGAAGCCGCCACAGCCTTGTAGATAGAAAAAGCGGGAGCCGAAGACGGAAATGGCGCCCAAATAAAAAATGCATCCTTAAGTAGAATGCATTTAATGATATGTTTTAAAATCTTAATTGTAATTTTTAACAAGACCTTTTACGATTTTGATAACGTCTGGCATGGCTTTGTTAGCGGCATTCAGAACTTCTTCGTGGGAAACAGCAAAAGCAATTTCTGGACCGCCCAAATCGGTAATAATTGAAATGCAGAATACGTCCATGCCCATGTGCTTGGCCACGATAACTTCCGGAACGGTGCTCATCCCAACGGCATCACCACCGATGAAACGTACCAATCCGTATTCTGAAGGTGTTTCGAAAGTTGGACCTTGCAAACCAACATAGACACCTTCGTGTACCAAAATATTATTTTCTTTAGCCACATCGTGTGCGGTTTGTAACATGTTTTTGTTGTAAGCTTCGCTCATATCCACAAATCTAGGACCTAGCTCGTCGATGTTTTTACCACGTAATGGATGTTCTGGCATCATGTTGATATGGTCTTTCACCAGCATAATGTCACCAACGTGGAAGTTCGGATTAACACCACCTGAAGCGTTGGAAAGCAACAGGTTTTTGATTCCTAAAAGATGGAAAACTTTGAAGGGAAAAGTTACAGTTTCCATTGGATAACCTTCGTAATAGTGGAAACGTCCACTCATCATAAGTACTTTTTTACCTTCAAGAATTCCGTAGATCAGTTTTCCGCCATGACCAACAACGGTAACTTGGGGGAAGTTAGGGATATCTTCGTATTCTATCGTATGGATGGGTTGTACTTCGTCTTGTAATTTTCCAAGTCCAGAGCCTAAGACGATTGCAAAATCGGGTGTGTCTTGGATAATATTTTTGATAAAGGCTGCTGTTTCTTTAATTTTTTCTAACATAATCGTTGATAATTTGATTAAACGCTTCTTGATTGTCAATTTCTACATTAATGGGCCAATAAAAGATTTTATCTCTAAGATAATCGAAAGTTTTTAGTCTTACATAATCTTTTTCTGTGGTGAGGATAATTTTGTATTCTCCTAGTTTTTTATATTCGGATACTATTTTTTTGATGTCGTCATCAGAAAAATTGTGGTGGTCTTTGTATTTAAGATGGGTTACTTTGTTAGAATATTTTCCAACTTCTTTTACAATTTGTGTTGGATTTGCAATTCCAGTTATCAGAAGAACGTCATAATAATCCAGATTTTTAACAGGCATATATTTGTCGATACTTATGATGTTTTCATCATATTCTATCGAAGAGAAAAACACCTTTTGATAATGTTGTGGTTTTATCCTTGAGATATAATATTGTTTTTTTTCTTCCGTAAGATCGTCTGGACATTTGGTTACCATAATAATGTCCGCGCGGCTTGCACCTCTACGGCTTTCTCTTAAGTCGCCAGCTGGTAAGATGAAATCTTTAAAGTAAGGATCATTATAAACAGTTAATAAAATGTTGAGTCCTGGTTTTATAGCGCGATGTTGATAGCTGTCGTCCAAAACTAAAACATTGAGGTCCATGTCTTCAATCAGTTTTTTGGCGCCAAATACGCGGTCTTCACACACGGCAATTACGAAACGATTTTTAAACCTTTCGAAAAGCTGCATGGGTTCGTCACCAACAGTTTTGTAGTTGCTGTCATAGTTCACAACATGATAGCCTTTGGTCATTCTGCCATAGCCACGGGACAAAACGCCCGTTCTGTAATATTTGGAGAGATAAGCTGCCAAATACATTACCATAGGCGATTTGCCACTTCCGCCCACGGAGAGGTTACCTACGCCAATGATAGGAGTTTTGAATCGTTTTGAAGAAGAGATTCCCCAATCAAACATTCGGTTTCTAATAGAAGTTCCGAGATGATAACCAAGGGAAAAAGGGTAGAGATACCATCTTTTCATAGCCGACAAAATTACAATAATCGATTGTCTTTATCAATAGGTTTTTGTCTAAAAAGGATTAATATTTATCAGTTTATTGAAAATTTTGAACCAAAAAATATTTAGTGCCTCTTTAAAATTCAAGCAAAACACAATTTATATTGATTATTAAGAATCTTTGAAAGGCTTTTCGAGGAACATCGTTATATTTGCATATTAATAAGAAAGTCAATTATGGTATTATCAATGACGGGATTTGGCCGTGCAGAAGGCGTTTTCGAAGGAAAAAAACTTACTGTCGACATCAAATCACTCAACAGCAAAACATTCGACCTTAACATCAAAGTGCCTCTTCGGTATAAAGAAAAAGAATTTGATGTTCGGAAATTGCTGAACGATAAATTGCTTCGTGGAAAAGTAGATTGTTACATCAATTGTGAAAATCTTGAAGATAGCAACGATGTCAATATTAATAAAGAAATTGTAAAGTCTTATATCGCCCAACTTAGTGATATTTCGCCAGGTGCAGAAGCTGTAGAATACTTGCAGATGGCCGTTCGTATGCCAGAAGCGATTAGCAACAAAACAACGGATCTAAATGATGAAGAATGGCGTTTTCTTTTAAAAATTATTAATGAAGCGATTTCTAAATTCTTAGAATTCCGTACCACAGAAGGTGCAATTTTGCAAACTGAATTAGGAAAAAACATCAAAAATATTGAGCTTAAATTATCCGAAGTTCCACCTTATGAAGAAGAAAGAATTGTTGCAATAAGAGAGCGTTATCAAAATGTTTTGAAAGAATTCGAAAATGTTGATGAAACGCGTTTTTACCAGGAAATGGCTTATTATACAGAAAAGCTAGATATTTCTGAAGAAAAAGTGAGATTGGCGCAACATCTTAAATATTATAATGACGTCATGAATACTGAAGATTTTAATGGAAAGAAATTAGGTTTTATTTCCCAAGAAATCGGACGCGAGATTAATACACTTGGTTCCAAAGCCAACCATACAGCCATTCAAAAATTGGTTGTAGAGATGAAAGATGATCTCGAAAAAATTAAAGAACAAACCCTTAACGTTTTGTAAAGTATAATTTTCAGTTACAACTTAGTTTTGTAATCATAATTATTAAATGAAAAATGAATAAAGTAGTCATATTTTCGGCACCATCAGGAAGTGGGAAAACCACTCTGGTAAAACATTGTTTGGCACATTTTCCAGAATTGCAATTTTCGATTTCTTGTACCACGCGTGACCCGCGAGGAGAGGAAAAACATGGGGTTGATTATCACTTTTTGAGTCCAGACGATTTTAAGAAAAAAATTTCTGAAAATGCCTTTGTTGAGTTTGAAGAAGTCTATACGGACAAATTTTATGGTACGTTGAAGGACGAAGTGCAAAAGATTTGGGATAATGGGAAAATCGTTATTTTTGATGTAGATGTCAAAGGCGGTGTTAACTTGAAAAAGATTTTTGGAGAACAAGCGCTTTCTATTTTTATTGCACCGCCAAGTATTGAGGAGCTAGAACGTCGACTGATTACTCGAGGAACAGATAATCTAGACACTATAAAAACGCGTGTAGCCAAAGCCGAGGAAGAATTAACTTACAAAGATCAGTTTGATAAAGTTGTCGTTAATGATGTTTTAGAAATAGCAACTCAAGAAATGGAAAATATTTTGACGGCCTTTATTAAAGCCTAATTTTAAGCACAAACTAATATGGAAAGTACATTACAAAAAGCAACATCCAACCTTCCTGTTAAAGGTTTTTTAGATATTAAAGACATTGCAATTCCGCAAGGACAAGATCTTGTAGATGCAATTTTGAAATTAAAAGAAGAAAAAAATGCGGTTATTTTGGCGCATTATTATCAACCTGCAGCGATTCAGGATATTGCAGATTTTTTAGGAGATTCACTTCAACTAGCACGTCAAGCAAAAGATACCAATGCAGATATGATTGTTTTCTGTGGTGTACATTTTATGGCAGAAGCAGCGAAAATCCTTAATCCGACTAAGAAAGTGGTATTGCCAGATACCTTGGCAGGATGCTCTCTAGCAGATGGTTGTAGCGGAGAAGGTCTTCGGAAAATGAAAGCACAACATCCAGGTGCTTTAGTAGCAACGTATATCAATTGTAATGCGGAGACAAAAGCAGAAAGTGACATTATTGTGACAAGCTCTAATGCGGAAACTATTATCAATGCATTATCCAAAGACCAACCAATTATTTTTGCACCAGACAAAAACTTGGGTAGATATTTAGCTCAAAAAACTGGTAGAGATATGATATTGTGGGACGGTAGCTGTATTGTTCACGAAGCTTTTTCTATGGAAAGAATTGCCAAACAATTGGCAGAAAATCCAGATGCAAAACTTATCGCGCATCCAGAGAGCGAAGAAGCGGTGCTTAAGTTGGCACATTTCATAGGTTCTACTTCAGCTTTATTAAATTATGTTGAGCAAGACGATTGTCAAAAATTTATCATTGCAACGGAGGAAGGTATTCTTCACGAGATGAAAAAGCGTGCGCCACATAAAGAACTTATTCCCGCGTTGGTGTTCGATGAAAGTTGTAATTGTAGCGAATGTTTTTTTATGAAACGAAACACCATGGAAAAACTTTATCTATGTATGAAGTACGAACTTCCAGAAATTCTTATCGATGAAGAATTGCGTCTTAAAGCTTTGAAACCAATTGAAGCGATGTTGGATTTGTCAAAAAGTATTAAGTAATAGGGCAATCCCGCGCCGAAGCTTTCCCAAGCTAGCGGTCGGGCTGTACGCTATATCTTGAGCGCTTCGCTCGGTCGACTCCGCGATGCTCCGTCGCCTCGCTCCGCTCCCAAGGATGTCGCTTCCATCCCTATTGCAATCAAAATAGAAATAAACTACAAGTTTTGTTGAGAAATTGGCAAAACTTGTTTAGTTTTACGAAAACGATTAAAGCCTATGAATTCAAAAATTATCCTTGAAAATATTAAGATATTTGCCTATCACGGTGTTTTACCAGAAGAAACGATATTAGGAACCTACTATATTGTCAATGTAGAATTACATGCAGATTTATCGAAGGCCACAGCGTCGGATGATTTGGAAGATACCATTAACTATGCCGAAGTCAACGATGTCATTCATCAAGAAATGAATGTGTCTTCCAAATTGTTAGAGCATGTTATTGGCAGGATTATTTCGAAACTAGAAACAAACTTTCCGCAGCTCAGTTTTATAAAAGTAAAACTAACCAAAACCCGTCCGCCAATGCATGGTGAAATGAAAGGCGTTAGCATCGAGATGGAGAAAAAACTATAATTGTATGAAGCCTAATTACAAACGCGTTAATCGATTTAAAGCCAGCCAAATGACGCGGTTTTATAATTTAATAATTGACAGTATTTTTCTTTTCATTCTCAATTATTGTATTGGGATGATTATCGGTCTTCTTTATGTGTTAACTAACTCTATGTTTATCTTAAAATTAATCTATAGTTTGGAAGACAAATTAATTAATTGGATGTTTGGAGCGGTAACTATGATACTGTATTATTTCTTGTTCGAATATTTTTCAAAAGGAAGAACAATTGGGAAGTTAATCACAGGAACTTGCGTTGTTGACATTAATGGATTGACGCCTTCCAGATGGGAATTTTTTACAAGAACTTTATCAAGAATAGTCCCTTTTGAAGCTTTTTCTTTTTTATCAAGTGTAGATAGGGGCTGGCATGACCGCTGGAGCGATACCGCAGTTGTACAGTGGAAAGACTATAACGAAGATATTCAGCAAGCAGTGGCATTAGATGAATTAGGAAAGTCTACATAATTATCATTATCAAAAAGCTTGGAATAAACTTTGATGTCATTTCGGAACACTAAAAACAAAAAATATGAAACAATACATTACGGTTGGCATCGCTGCGTTGGGGCTTATAATCTCTGCCGCTTTTCTCGGAAATGCAATCAAAAACCGTAACAAAGCAGATAATACAATTTCGGTAACAGGTTTGGGATCCAAGACCTTTACTTCCGATTTAATTACTTGGTCGGGAAGTTTTTCAAAAAATAATTTTGATCTAAAATCGGCTTATGACGAATTGGCGATTGATAAAAATGTCATTGCGCAATACCTAAAATCAAAAGGTGTTAAAGATGATGAGATGGTTTTTTCAGCGGTAGACATTCAGAAAAATTTTCGAAGTTATAATGACGCAAATGGGAACTATGTGCAAGGCGAATTTGCTGGGTATAATTTATCACAAAGCGTTAGCATAGAATCCAAGGAAGTTGCGAAAATCGAAAATATATCACGAAATATTACAGAAATTATCAACCGCGGTATTGAATTTACCTCTTCTTCTCCACAATATTTTTATACCAAACTTGCAGAAGTCAAACAACAAATGATTGCCGATGCGACCAAAGATGCCAAAGAACGCGCTGAAAAAATTGCCGATAATGCAGGAAGTAGTCTTGGTAATCTTAAAAAAGCAACCATGGGTGTTATCCAAATTACCGCGCCTAACTCCAACGAAGACTATTCGTACGGCGGGACTTTTAATACTTCATCAAAAGAAAAAGAAGCATCAATTACCATAAAATTAGAATATCAGGTTGACTAATTTTACTAAAAAATATTTCAAAAAAGCTAGATTTTCAAGAATCTAGCTTTTTGTTTTACTATCCATTACAATCGTTACAGGACCGTCGTTGATTAAAGAAACTTTCATGTCTGCGCCGAAGATTCCACTTTCTATTTTTAAAGATGATTTTTTGAGTTCAGCCTTAAAATACTCAAATAATGGAATGGCCTGGTCGGGTTTTGCAGCTTTAATGAAAGAAGGACGATTCCCTTTTTTGTAATCCGCAATCAATGTAAATTGGCTGATGCAAAGGATTTCGCCACCAATATCTTTTATGGATAAATTCAGCTTTCCTTCCTCATCACCAAAAACTCTCAGGTCCAGTATTTTTTTTACTAGCCAATTGGCATCTTCCTGATTGTCGCTTTCGTCAATACCAATTAGAAGCATAAAGCCTTTTCCAATTTCACCAACAATAACATTATCTACTTTTACCGAAGATTCGGAGACACGCTGAATAACAACTTTCATTTTTAAAATTTAATAATACACAGAAATAGTTCCCGATGCAGCATCGTATGCAAATGGATACGTTTTTGGCGGAAGCCCTTTTGAGGTTTCATTAATCGGAGTTCCGTTCATCATCCATTCAGCACCATCTTTTGGACAAACTATCGTCGTATTGTCTTTTACATAAAGTATTGTTTTGTCGGTGTCTGGACAGATGTGTGGTGCGTTACGATCAAAAATTTTAAAACCAGAATTGGTGTTTACGATGATAAGTCCATGCGTGCCAGAGCCGGCCTGGTCAACATACACCCAACCGCCCTGATAGTTCAAAGCATGGTACAATGGTGTGTTGATATTGATGCTTACATTGATTTGTACTTGTGGGAAACAAGAAACGGTTTCGGCACGTTCACTACAGGAGTTGATAATGAATAAATTACTGAAAACCAGAAAAATAATTGGCCCAAAATGCTTCAATCTCATTTTCATATCAAAATTAATTTATATATTTGTCAAAACGATTCAACACAGCAAAAATTATATCCGGCAAAGGTCGGATAATTTTTTTATATCAACGTTAAAAAATTATTGACATGAATTACGTGACTAAAGAGGGGTTAGATAAAATGAAAACCGAGCTAGAACGATTGGAATCTATCGAAAGACCGAAAGTGACGCAACAGATTGCAGAAGCGAGAGATAAAGGTGACCTTTCTGAAAATGCAGAATACGATGCTGCTAAAGAAGCGCAAGGTCTTTTAGAAATGAGAATTTCTAAACTGAAAGATGCTATCTCTGGTTCAAAAATTATTGATGAAAGTTTATTAGATATCTCGAAAGTTTCCATTCTTACAACAGTTAGATTGAAAAATCATGCTACGAAAGCAGAACAAAAATTCACGCTTGTGCCTGATAATGAAAGTGATTTGAAATCAGGGAAAATATCTGTTAATACTCCAATCGCAAAAGGTCTGCTAGGGAAAATCGTGGGTGATGTTGCAGAAATTGTATTGCCAAATGGTAATAAGTTAACTTTTGAAGTTTTGGAAATTAGTCTGTAAATTTGCAAAAGATTTAATTTTTAAAATAATGAGTTCTATTTTCACAAAAATCATCAACGGAGAAATCCCAAGCTACAAAATAACCGAGGATGACAACTTCATTGCCTTCCTAGATGTTATGCCTTTGGTGAAAGGTCATACTTTGGTAATTCCAAAAAAGGAAGTCGATTTGATATTTGATTTAGAATCTGAAGATTTTAAAAATCTTTGGGGCTTTGCCCAGCAGGTTGCAAAAAAAATTGAAAAGGCAATTCCTTGCAAAAGAGTCGGCGTTGCCGTGGTGGGATTAGAAGTTCCACACGCGCACATCCACTTGGTGCCGCTTAATGCTATGCAAGATCTTAATTTTGGGAATGAAAGGCTTAAGCTAAATCCTGAAGAATATCAAGCAATTCAAGAAGCTATTACAAACGCATAATTTAAAAGAAGCAACTGCTTCTTTTTTTATCATTATAAAAGAAAAACGTACAGAATTATTATATGAATCCGAACCAATGTTCTTTCTGTGGAAGAAAAAGAAATGAAGTACAAACCCTAATATCTGGGCAGAATGGTTTTATCTGCGAAAACTGTATCGAACAGGCACATGCTATTGTTAAAGATAGTATGAAAGCTAATGGCGATGCTGGATTTACTATGGAAGAATTGTCAAAGCCCAAGCAGATTAAAGAATTTTTGGACGAGTATATTATTGGTCAAGATCAAGCTAAAAAACAATTGTCAATCGCGGTTTATAACCATTATAAAAGACTACTTCACAAACAAGATGAAAATCGCGAAGTAGAAATTGAAAAATCAAATATCCTGATGGTTGGTGAGACTGGGACGGGTAAAACCTTGTTGGCAAAAACAATTGCAAAACAGCTTAATGTTCCTTTTTGTATCGTAGATGCAACGATATTGACAGAAGCAGGCTATGTAGGAGAAGATGTGGAAAGTATCCTGTCCAGACTTTTGATGGTGTCCGATTATGATGTTGAAAAAGCAGAAAGAGGTATCGTCTTTATTGACGAAATTGATAAAATCGCCCGTAAGTCTGATAATCCCAGCATTACAAGAGATGTTTCTGGAGAAGGCGTTCAGCAAGGTTTGTTAAAACTTTTGGAAGGAAGTGTTGTTAATGTGCCACCGCAAGGCGGAAGAAAACATCCTGATCAAAAATATATTCAGGTTAATACACAGAATATTTTGTTTATCGCGGGAGGTGCTTTTGATGGTATTAAAGAAATCATCGAAAGACGTCTTAACAAGCAAGCGATCGGTTTCAGCGCAGAGAAGCTTAATAATACCGAGGATGACGAATATATTTTGAGCCAAATCAATGCGATCGATTTAAAATCATTTGGACTAATCCCCGAACTTTTGGGACGATTTCCTATTATTACCTATCTTGAGAGTTTGACGAAAGAAACTTTGGTGAGAATTATGAAAGAACCAAAAAACTCTATTATTAATCAATTTGTAGAATTGTTTAAGATGGATGGTGTTAAGCTAAGTTTTACAGATGAGGCTATTGAAAAAATAGTTGATGATACCGTAGAAAAGGGACTTGGCGCTAGAGGACTTCGTGGTACAACGGAAAAAGTTTTAGAAGATTATATGTATGATATTGGTAATGTGGAAGAAATTGTAATTAATAAGATCTAAACTAAAGTATGTTTGAAAATGAATTAAAATATTCTTAAAAATGAATTAAGTATTGATTTTTAAGGATATGATTTCATATTTTCAAAAAAAAGGCATAGTTTTGCAATTGACAAAAACACATAACACAATTTTGTAAATCATGAGAAAAACTTTATTAATTTTAGGAACTATTGTTATTTTTGCACAAGTTCATGCTCAAGATAATTTCACATATATTGGAGATAAAGCTTATTTTAAAGTAAGTGAAGGTGCATTAGTGTATAGCAAAGATCTTAGTATGCGTACGGTTGGCTCTGGTGTTCTCGATGTTTCTGGCGATGTTATGATTGATGGAGGAGTCAATAATACTTTCGAGACAGTCAATACCAACGGAAGTGCCAAGAGTAATGGAGGGAATATAATTCTGAGAATGAATAATGCTTCCAACAATACTTATGGGCAGTTGTATATTGAAGGTTTTAACCAAAATAATATAACAGGTATAGTAGATAAAGAGTATCGTGAGAGAAAACATGGTACTTATCAACAATTATCATTGCCATTTTATGGGAAAATTTTATCGACACTAAATACTGAATTTGGAAAACCTTTTTCCGATGTAAGATGGTCAAAAAATGAAATCCTAAAATGGAATAACCCAAAACCAAGATTCGATATTTTTTCAGTAAATCAACAAACTTTAACTGGATTAGAATATATTGCATTAGGCTCAGGAAATTTTGACGCATCGAGTAATCCAATTGTAGGAATTCAGAATCCAAATGTTGCGACTAACGCAACAGTGCCTAACTATACAAATGGCGTCTATATTGTAAGAGGGAAACCTATCGCCGATACACAAAGCAAGACTGCAAGGCTGTATGGCGCAGGACTTGGTATTGATTATGGAACCAGCGGACAGGTTAGAAATTTACATGGAGAAACTTATAATTCTTATCTTCAGGATAATTTTGATGCCTCTGTAACCAATCCATGGTTACAAGCCAACTTCGGTAAAAATCTTTATCAATATGGAAACCCATATTTAACCAATTTAGATCTAAGTCAAATAGGAATTGTAGAATCGGCTACTATAGGAGATGGAAATGCTATTCCAAACATACAAGGTATTAGATTCGATCCAGGAGAAGTTACTTCAGATAGCGATGGTGCAACTTATTCTACTAACGCAAGATATATTACCTATGCTGGAGGGGTTCCTGTAGCGGATGTTAATAATGCTATTATTAAACCAATGCAAACCTTTGTAGTAAAGTTGGCAAATAGTGTGGATAATGCGTCTTATAATTTGAATTTTAAAACCCTAAGACGTTTTAAATACACAGCCCGCGCAGCAAATGTCAATTATGACGTTACCGCAAATAGAGGAGCTTCCGCAACGACTGTTAAGCAACTTGGTGTTATTGCTTTAGATGCTAACGGGAAAGAATTGTCAAGAACCTATTACGTTGTCTATGCAGATGCTAAGACAGGTATGTTGGATTTAAACCAAGTGAGTTCGCAGGTAACAGCAGGGCCTATAGATATTATTGGTACCTATGAGGAAAAGCCAGACGGAGGTATGGATACTAATTTGTCCGACAAATATTGGCTGTATGTTAACGAAGCTAACGAAACTAACTTTGCTGGAAAGCCAATTGTAATGGAGCTGTATAGCAATGATATTAAATCATTAAAATTCGAAATTCTAGAAGATGCCGAAATGATTGATGATAACCAAAGTTTATTATCATCAGGTAAAGCTTTTTATATCCGTAAAAGTGATTCTTCGGAATTGGTAAGTATTTCTCAAGGGAAAATATTAGATATAACAGGAGATCAGTTTAATCTTTATTATGATAAACCTAATGATGCTACTTTAGGAAATGATGAGGCTAAAATGTCTAGATCTAAGATTGCATACAATCCGAATATTGATGAATACGTTTTACTTTTTGATCCAAAATGGAATGAAGCAGACGTTAAGGTGTATGACATAAGTGGCAAATTGATATTATCAAAAAATAGAGTTTCAACAAAAAAAGATTTGATATTAGATATCCAGAAGTTCAACGGAACCTATGTTGTAACTGCAACATCTGAAAAAGGTGAAGTATTTAATGGTAAAATTATAAGATAAAACACAAACACATATGAAAAATTCTTTTTTTAAATATCTTGCTTTAGTACTTTTTTGTGCAAATCAGTTCGTTTTAGCGCAGATGGCGCCACCGGTGCCAGAATCCCGACCAGGTGCAGGAGGAGGTGGTGGAGCCGGAGGAGTTGGACCTGGTGGACAACCGAAAAACCCAATCGATATGTATGAATATGTTTTAGTAATTGCTGCAATTCTTTTGGTATTCTACTTCTATCAACGAAATAAGAAATTAAAATTATCTTAATATCATAAAAACTCACTTATTATTAAGTGAGTTTTTTATATTTGTAATATGAGAAATATAGCGCTGGCTCTATGTATTTTAGGAGCTTCTACTGTGTCCGCACAATTTAAGGTTAATGCTAATTTGCCTTCCAATTTTGAAGTTAATGATGCTTACTTATTCGGTTATGATGGTTCCAAAGATATTTTATTAGGAAAAGGAAGCATAAAAGGAACTGATCTGAAAATTTCCGTTCCCAAAGCGTATAAAGGAATGTTGCGTTTAGTGCTTTTTCCTTCCAATAATAGCATTCAGATGGCTTCGGAGAATAAAGACATCACGCTTAGTATTAATAAAGTTGAAAACAAAGCCATTAAAGATGTGAGCTTTTCCGATGAGGTTAACAAATATTTTGAATTTTCACAAAATGGACAAAAGAAAAAAGAAGTCATTTATCCCGCACTTCTGCAAATAAAAGAATATTATACGCCTTCCGATACGTTTTATTCCGCATTAGAAAAAGAAATTCTGGCACTATCTTCTGCTGAAGCTTCGAGTAATAATTATCCCTTTATTAATTATTATAACGAAACTTCATCAAAGTATGTTAATAACCCGAATTATAAATCAATCCCTTTACAAGAATACATTAATTTCTTTAACAATTCGGGAAGCTATTTAGAAACCTCGTCTTTGTTGAAGCCCGCACTTATTTCGTATCTTAATGCTGCTGGTAAAGATAATGTGAATACAGATATAGAAAAGCTGTTAAAAGCTGTTAATATTGAAACACCAAGAGGTCAGACCATTTTGTCAGAATTAATTGATATTTTTGATACGTATGAGATGCATGACCTTAAAGACAAATATTTCAAAGAAGCAAAAGACCTAAAATGTACAATTAATGACAGGCTAGCCGGAACCATTAAAAGTATTGATGATGTCAAAATAGGATCTACATTTGCAAATGCTGATTTATATAATACTTATAATACAAAAGCTAAATCAATCTATGATGTAAAAGCCGACCACAAAGTTATTGTATTTTGGTCTTCCACTTGTTCACACTGTACAAGCGAGTTGCCTAGATTCATCGAGAAATATCCAACGATGAAAACCAAGAAAATCGAGATTATTGGTTTGTCGCTAGATGCCGATCTTAAGTCTTATGCGGATATGGCATCAAAATTTCCATGGATAAATGCATCAGAAGCCAAAGGTTGGTATAGCGACTATGCAAAAAAATATAATATCCACGCAACGCCAACTTACTTTATATTAGATAGTTCTAATAAGATAGTTGCGAAGCCTAATCATCTCAATGAAGTTTTTGATTATTTTAGTCTAAAATAATTTTGTGCAAGTGCAAATTTTTTCTATATTTGCACCACAAAATCGGCGAGGTAGCTCAGATGGTTAGAGCGCAGGATTCATAACCCTGAGGTCACGGGTTCAATTCCCGTCTTCGCTACAAAAGACACTTATTTGATAGGTGTCTTTTTTTTTGTCTTTAATTTTAAAATTAAGGCAAAAAAAACATCCTAATTTTAAAATTAGGATGCCTTTTGCTCTTTTCTTTTCATTCTTAAACTTCGTCGTCGGACTCTAAAGTATAAGATTTGGATTTAAAATCTTTGTCATGCTTTTCAGAAATCACATCTTCACCTTTTTGATCGATGATGAAATCTGTTGACTCATTGAACATGTCTAAGAAGTTCTTAAAATCTTCTTTGTAAAGATAGATTTTGTGCTTTTCAAAAGTTGCCTCTCCGTTTTCCCCGAAATTCTTTTTACTTTCAGTAATCGTAAGATAATAATCTCCAGCTTTTGTCTCGCGCACATCAAAGAAATAGGTTCTCCTACCTGCTTTCAATACTTTTGTGAAAATTTCATTTTCGTGGCGTTCCTTGTATTCACTCATTTGTACGATATTTTTGAAATCTGTGTAAACAAATATAATAGAATTCTGCCTAATCCAAAATTATTTTTGAATTATTTATAAAGAAAATTAAAAATTCATGTATTTAATTCTGTTTTTTTGGAAAAATTAAGAGTCTTTCTATGGTAGATAAAGTATTTTGTCTGCACGTTTTGCGCTTGATTCTCTGTGTGTTATAATAACAGAAGTCGCATTTTGCAAATCCTTCTCAATGTTTTGTAAAATATTTTCTTCGGTTTCTGTATCCAAGGCAGAAAGGCTATCATCGAACACAAGAAGTTGTGGTTCTTTTATTAATGCTCTGGCAATACAAATACGCTGTTTTTGTCCACCAGAAAGCATTACACCGCGTTCTCCTACAACTGTGTCGTATTGATCTTTGAACTCGATGATGTTTTTATGCACATCGGCTTTTTTAGCAAATGTGGTGATGAGGTCTTTCCCTGGATTGTCGATGGCAAAACCAATATTATAACCTATCGTATCAGAAAATAAGTAACTTTCTTGAGGAATGTAGCCAATCTTTTGGCGATAATTTTCGAGATTGTGATCTTTCAAACTTTTTCCATCGATCAAAACTTCACCTTCATCGGGATCAATTAAACGGCAAAGTAATAAAGCAATAGTAGACTTTCCACTACCAGTTTTTCCCATAATGGCAAGTGTTTCACCAGCATTTACTTTAAAACTTATGTTCTCCAAAGCTTTAATTCCCGTATTTGGATAAGTGTAGCTAACATTACGAAATTCGATATCGCCTTTTATAGGATATTCTTCATGGTTTTTGTTAATGATTGTAGACTTCATTTCTAAAAATTCATTAACACGTTGCATGGATGCTTCGGCTCTTTGGTTGACCGATGTTACCCAACCAACCATAGAGAATGGCCATATCAGAATGTTAATATATAAAAAGAAATCGGCTATGGTACCAACGCTCATTTCGCCAGCAATGTACTTTTGCCCGCCGATGTAGATAACCGCCACGTTAAGGAGTCCGATAACAAATAAGATGATTGTAAAGAAATAAGCTTCTGTTTTTGCAAGATCTAAAGCTTTGTCTTGGTAATCCTTGACTTTGATGCCGTAATTACGTTCGATGTATTTTTCTTTACTAAAATATTTAACAACGCGAATGCCCGAAAAACTGTCTTGGACAAAAGTCGAAATTGCAGATTGGCTTTTCTGCATGGTCTTCGATTTTTTGTTGATAATATCGCTAACCTTATAAATTACAAATGACAAAATGGGCAATGGTAACAAGGTCCACAAAGTCATTTCGACATCAGTCATCAACATATAAGTACTCGTGATAATCAACAAAATTGCAAGGTTGACCACATACATCACGCCAGGACCTAGATACATGCGGATGGCTACAACGTCTTCGCTTAATCTGTTCATAAGATCACCAATTGTGGTTTTCTTATAATCTGTTAGCGATAATTCTTCGTAATGTCTAAAGATTTTATTTTTAAGCTCATATTCGATTCTTCGTGAAGCAACGATAATGGTCTGGCGCATCATAAAAGTGAAAAATCCAGACAATAATGAACAAAGTAATAATATCCCGGAATTGATGAAAATAATGCGGAAATAATCCCAATTGGCTTTTACGTTATCAAAAATACTTGCCTCTTTAGAAAGTTTCAGATTGTCGTAATTACCTTCAATGATATTAATGGTTTGTCCAACAAATTGAACTTTGTAAATAGCAAAAAAATTACTGAGTATGATGAATAAAAATCCCCAAAAAAGGAGTACTCGATGTTTCCAAAAATAAGGGTTTAAGGTTTTTAAAGCTTTCATTATTTAAAAAAGTTTAGTCATTTCAATAGGCTAAACTTGGTCGTAAATTTACGAAAATATTTTTCAAGATATTCGGCAAATTAATTGCTTAGAAAGACTTCTTTGGTACGGAATTTTCTGCAAAATTTTGCATTAAACAATATAAATGTAATGGATACTCCGAAACCGAAATACGACCTTGTACTGATAGGTGGTGGTATTATGAGTGCAACATTGGGAACCATCGTTCACCAATTAGAACCCAATCTTAAGGTCGCAATTTTTGAACGTCTGGATGACGTCGCTAAAGAAAGTTCTGATGCCTGGAACAACGCAGGAACAGGGCATTCCGCTTTTTGCGAACTCAATTATACACCCCAAAAGAAAGATGGAAGTATTGATATCAAAAAAGCTGAAAAAATCGCTGAACAATTTGAAGTTTCTAAACAGTTTTGGTCTTATTTAATTGAAAATAAGTTAATCAGCAAGCCTAAAGATTTTATAAATTCTTGTCCGCACATGAGCTTTGTAATGGGCGAACACGATGTTGATTTTCTTCGAAAACGACACGCTGCGATGACAAAATCTCATCTTTTTGAAGGAATGGAATTTTCTGACAATCACGAAAATCTTCAGAAATGGATACCTTTAATCATGAGAAAACGTAACCCTAGTGACAAGTTAGCAGCCACCAAAATGGATATGGGGACAGATGTTAATTATGGCGCTTTAACAAAAAAACTAATTCATCATTTACAAGAAGATAGCAGTGTGGAAGTTTTCACGTTTCATGAAGTTAAGGATATTAGCTTGCAAGATGACGGCGAATGGCGCCTTACCGTGAAAGATCGTAAGAATCTCCATAAACAAGAAGTTGATGCACGATTTGTTTTCATAGGTGCAGGAGGTTATGCTTTGCCACTTTTAGATAGTTCTGATATTAATGAAAGTGCTGGTTATGGAGGCTTCCCAGTAAGTGGACAATGGTTGGTTTCGAAAAATCCAGAGTTAATTGCTCAGCACAAAGTGAAAGCGTATACACAAGCTACAGTTGATGCACCGCCGATGTCTGTGCCGCATTTGGATCTTAGAATTATCGATGGGGAAGAAGCTTTGTTGTTTGGTCCGTTCGCGGGATTTTCAACAAAATTTTTAAAGGAAGGAAGTTACCTAGATTTGCCAGAAAGTATTAACTTTAAAAACATAAGATCCTTGTTCGGCGCATGGTGGCACAATTTACCTTTAACAAGATATTTGATTCAGCAAGTTGCAATGACAAAATCTCAGAGAATTGCCCATTTGAGAGATTTTATCAAAGATGCTAAAGAAGAAGATTGGGATCTTAAAATAGCTGGTCAGCGTGTACAAATCATTAAAAAAGATGCAAAACACGGTGGGAAATTAGAGTTCGGGACAGAGGTTGTTGTCAACAAAAACGGAACTATAGCCTCGCTTTTGGGCGCTTCTCCTGGAGCAAGTACATCGGTTCATGCCATGTTGAGTGTCTTGGAAAAATGTTTCCCAGAAAATATGACAGGAAAATGGAAAGACAAAATCGTAGAAATGATTCCTAGTTACGGAACGAGCTTAGCGACGGACAAAGACCTAACTGAGAAAATAAGAGCTGCCAGCAAAAAAGCTTTGGAATTAAATTATTAAAAATGGAAACGATAAAAACCAAACCGATTATAGAAACGTCCCTGATGGAGGCTACAAAAGAGCTAGAACAACTGGACAAAATGGTAATTCTACATTGCCGCTATCAATCGATTGGTTTTTTTGAAGAAAAAATAAGAATTTGGGAATCCACTTATCTTTATGATGATGCAAGTCCCAATGATGTAAGTTTTCTTATCCATTGTGAAAATATTAGTCTTTACCCGCAGTGGACAGATGTGCCGCCGGGTAAGACTTTTTATTTTACTTTATATTTTACAGGCCTATCAGATTCTTGTAAAAGTTTTAGCTTGAGAGAAGTCATTGCCGAATCTGGAGGTTTTTTTGTGCCGAATATAAAACGTAACAAATCCGATGTCTATAACGTAATTATTGCTTAAATGAAACAAATTCTATTTTTTTTTATTTTTCTAAATGTCATTAATCTTAATGCACAATCTTCTAAATCATGGAAACAAAGTGTTATTGATTTTCAAAACGAACTAAACCGAGAATATAAAACGCTAGACGAAACCCCACTGCGAGGCGAGAATTTTGAAAAATTTAAACGTCATCCATTTTTTCCAATTAACAAAAAATACTATGTTGAAGCCAGATTAGAGAAAGCTACTTCCGAAAAAAAAATGATTATGCCAACCTCTTCTGGGAAATCAAAATCATTTACAGAATATGCTAAAGCTTATTTTAAATTGAATGGGAAAAACCTGGAATTGACACTTTATACCAACGATGCTTTGCAAAATAATCCCCAATATGCAAATCTCGTTTTTTTACCATTTAGAGATTTGACGAACGAGGATAAAACCTATGGTGGCGGGCGTTACCTTGATTTAGAAAAAGTTGATGGCGATACTATGATGATTGATTTTAATAAAGCTTATCAACCTTATTGCGCATACAATGCTTATGATTATAGTTGCCCTTTGGTGCCAGATCAAAATAAATTAAATGTAGCGATTGAGGCGGGTGTAATGTATGATGATGTCTACCATCATTAGAAAATATCCTGGATGATTTCTAATGATTTTGGGGTTCTGAAATCCACAAAATGAAAATGATAATACAACAAAAGACTATCTAAGAATTTTCTGCGTTGTTCTCTTTTTAAAGTTAAATCATAAGGCTTTTCCTTGGACAAGTAGGCTTTCCAGATTGCAGAATTTTCTTTATCAAATAAATAATGAACTTCGGAATGGACAAAAGTTCCCGTTTCTGGATTGAGATATGGCGCGTCGTTTTCCAAAGGTGCCCAACCTTGGATTTTAATTATTTTAAGCATCAAAACCAAATGCGCTTCCATATTGGCGCATTCCACTTCATGTAAAAATTCAGAAATAGCTTGGTACAGTTTTGTGTTGGCTTGGTTTTCGTGTTTTAAAATTTGATTTAAAAGATCCGCAATATAGAAGATAATAGCATTGGCCTTTATGTCTTGGTACAAATCATTTTTGTTGACCGATTCTATACTAGATACACTTAACAACTCCGAATTGAATTTGCTTTTTGAAGTGATTAATGCAATTTCATTTAATGGAAATAGATAAGCTTTCTTTTTGTTTTTTCCGGAATATATACCTTTTACATAAAAAGTTAAATAAGCACTTTCTTCTGTATAACAATGCAATATAGCATCATTATCTCCATATCTGATGTAGGAAAGAAGAAAGGCTTTGTAAGAGTTCATTAATTAACTACGGCAATTTTTGCAGTTTTTGTATCAGTACCATCTTCGTTGGTCATCAACACGAAATAAATTCCAGAGGCAACGCGAGCGCCTTTTGCATTGTTAAGATTCCATTCGTAATAACCACCACGGGCAACTGCAGAATGCACAACATTGCCAGCAGCATCTGTTATTCGGATGTTGGTTTTGGCTGCCAAACCTTTTATATACACATTGCCTTTGTGCTGTGCATATACGACAGGATTGGGATAAACCAAAACGTCGCCAAAGTTTTCTGTAACATCCGCAACATCGCCTTGATATACCATAATGCCATCAGCTGTTGCGAAATAGACTTTACCTGTTTTGCTGTCAATTTGGACATCTGTCACGGTGTCATTTGGTAGTGGCGAATTAGATTTTGTAAAATGTTGGTAAGTCTGCTCTCCATTTGGACTAAGATAGAAAACGCCACCGCCTGCAATAGAAATCCATTTTTGATTTCCAGAATCGACCGCAATCTGCAATATTTCTGAGTCACGGAAGAGTTCTTCTCCTAGTCCGTTTTCTTCAATTATTATAGGTTCGGTCTGTGGTTTGTCTTCATTAAAAGCTGCTTTGGGGTTGGATAGAATTCTAAGACCTTTGTGTCCTCCAATCCACAAATTGTCATTTTTATCTAAAGCAACACTAATTGCATCACTTGATGGTAGATTATTATCTTTTGTAAGATACTTAAGTGGATTAGTTGATGAAGAAGGATTGTTACCATAATCATACATAATTAAACCACTATTGTCGGCTCTAGGAGCGGGAATGTACATGGTGTTGTCCTTTAAAAGGTGCTTTTGAGCACGATTTGCATTAATTAAGGGAATTGTTATAAAATCGTCTGTACTTCGATTGTATAAATAATAACCAACATTGGCATTCGTATTATTTAATAAGCTTACGCTTACAAAAATATTATTGTTTTCATCTATTGCAAGACCTGTTGGTCTATTATAAAAATTAGGGCCTTCTGTTGATTTGTAAATTTTTACAAATTGATCGTTTTTCATTTTGTAAATACCTTTTTGTCCATTTGTAGAAGAGTAATTTGTGAAAAATACAATGCTAGGGTCAACCGGGTCTGATATTACATCAAACACATTAAATTGTATTGGATTTGAAATGAAATACTCTGGATAACTCCAAGTTTGACCGTTAAAATAATAATAACCTAGGTTTTTGTATATTGGTGTATCGTAGTTATCGCGGCTTCCAGTAGAGACCCATATTTTATTATCTATAATACTTAATTTATAGGAGAAGTTATTATACGGTCCATCTGGTTTAAAACTAGATTGGCTTTCATTAAGGAGCCCATTTAATTTTGTTGCAGAAAAAAACTGATTGTTAAGCGCATAACCAGAATTAAGTTCTTCAGAAAAGTCGATGTTTTTTTGTAATGCACCAGAGCTTTTATTAAAAATATATAATCGGCTGCCATCAGCAACAATTATATTTTGTGCCGTTATCACAACATCTTTTACATTGCTAAAATTTTGTGGCAAAGCGGTGGTTGATGTTATATTATCTCCATACCTCACTTGGTTTGCATTAGAATACGCAATGATATCTTTTGTAGCGATGTTTGTAAAACTACCAGCACTTTGCGTTGTCCAAGTTGAATATACCGGGAAAGTGGTATCAATTGCGTGGGTTAAAAGTCCATTCTGTGTGGCGACTACAACTTTTTCATCGATAATGCCAGCTTCGAGAGCTGCATTGTAATTTCCTCCAATATTAAAAAATGCACTTTCACCAAATTCTCTTTTTTCAAGATTAAAAATAGAAACGCCATATCCTGCCGAGATAACCGCCTTATTCCCAGAAATAGAAATGTGATTAATTTTTTTATCTCCTAAATACCCCATTGCAATTGGAATGTCAACGATAAGGAACACACCTTCTGGCGTAATAACGTCCATTGCACCAGATTTGTAACCTACAAGTCCGATTTGTGTTTCCGGATTGTAATCAAAAGCTGTTATTTTAACTTCGTGTAAGCCATTGGCTTTTGATAATTTTTTAATTTCGCCTGAGGTAGGATTATAATAAAAAATTCCGTTTTCTGTTGCAGCTATTAGTTTTTGTCCATCATCACGAATGGCCAATACGTTATTATAGGAAAACAAATCACTCCATTTTGAAGTGTTTTGTGCGGTCAATGCTCCTAAACTAAGCAATGAAGATAATAATAAAGCTTTTTTCATATTAGGCAATTATGCTTTCATCTATAACTTGATTTCTCCAAGAAATATTTTTCACAGACTTATCTTTATTAAAATAAAAATCGATTCTTCCCAACAAAAGTCCAGCCCAACCAACTTGATTCACCAAGACGTTTTTCCCGTCTTTATTAACAAAAATTTGAGGTTCTGGTAAAAAAGTGTGGGTGTGGCCTCCCAAAATAATATCGATTCCAGATGTTTTGCTGGCTAAGATTTTATCGGACATTTTCTCTGCTTCTTTTTCGTAATCGTAACCAAGGTGCGATAAACAAATTACCAAATCACATTGTTTTTCTTGTCTCAAAATACGACTGTATTCTTGGGCGGTTTCTATAGGATGCAGATATTCCGTTTCCTTATAATTCGCTTTTCCTACAAGCCCCTGAAGTTCTACACCCAGCCCGAAAATTCCGACTTTTATTCCGTTTTTATTAAAAATTTTATAAGTTTCTGTTTTGCCGTCTAAAATAGTATTTTTAAAATTATAATTGGAGCAAATAAATGGAAATTTCGCATTGGGTAAAACTTTTAGAAAACCTTCTAGTCCATTATCGAAATCGTGATTTCCCATTGTTGAGGCGTCATATTGCATCATACTCATCAATCGGAATTCTAATTCGCCACCGAAAAAGTTGAAATAAGGCGTACCCTGAAAGATGTCACCAGAGTCCAAAAGCAAAACATTGTTTTCCTGATTTCTGATTTGTTGGATAAGACTTGCTCTTCTTGCAAAACCTCCTTGGTTGGGGTTTTTGGAGTAAGAAGCATCAAATGGTTCGATACGGCTGTGTTGATCGTTGGTGTGTAAAATGGTTAACTTAAGATCTTTCGAAGATGTCGGTGAAGTTAGCGTATTAGCAAGCGTCAAACTTGGTGTCAAACTAAGTCCTAAAGTTCCTGCGCCTAGATATTTTAAAAATTCTTTTCTTTTCATAATTTTCTATTTTAAATCCAAACGTATGTCTGTTGGAACTTTCACTTCTTTATTTTCTTTAAATTTTTGAATGAAAAGATCCCGCATTTTGATGCCTGTCCCGATCATTTGACCTTTATTGAAAAAATACATACGATCGCCACCCATTGCCAAATAGTCCGAGGTTGCGATGTTATAGATTTTGTCTTTATCAATCGGTTGTCCCGATATTAACCCCGTTTTTATTTGATTACCACTTGTCAGAATTGTAATGTGCGAAACAGGATTGTTGGTTTTGTTTTCCAAATAATATTTGAACATATCTTCCAGATCGCTGCCTTTTATTTTGACAATTACGATTTCGTTTTCGAAAGGCATGACTTCATAAATTTGTTTGACTGTAATGTCACCTTGTGGAATAATTGTACGGATACCTCCGATGTTGATGACGCCACCATCGATTTGTGAAATGTTGTTTTTCTTCCCCCATTCTGCGGCACCATCGTAGGTGAAATCGGCTAGGAGATTTCCCAGGTTACTATTGTCACCCGTTTTGTTTAGCTCAACAGAAGTATGAGAGATTTTAATGTTCATTTGCTTTTCAAGTTCGCTTTTGTAAGGCGCAATTACTTGATTAAAATTCGGGTCTTCAACAAGTTTCACATCAATCACAATATTTTTTTGAGGGTCAATATTGCTGATGTTTTGACGTGGCGAGCAGGCGTTAAGTAGCATTAGTGAAAATGCTAGCGCCAAGATGTGTAAGCGTTTCATGTAAGGTGAAAGTTTTAGACAACAAATCTAAGGATTTTTCTTAAAGCAGATTTCTTATCTTTTTAGTAAGTAATACATTTTGCTGTGTATTTTTTCGCTCTAATATTTAATTATAAACAAACGATTGAACGCATCTTATTTTTTGAAAATTTGATAAAAGAAATTCACTTTAAAATAAAACAAAAATCATAACTTTACCTATCAGTAATTTTTTAATAATATGAGCAATTTAAAAGGTGTAGGTGTTGCATTGGTAACGCCATTTAATGAAGATTTATCGATAGATTTTGATGCGTTAACCAAGTTGGTTGACTACAATATCGATAATGGGACTAACTATCTCGTGGTTTTGGGGACAACAGCAGAAGCGGCAACACTTTCCGAGGACGAGAAGAAACAGGTTATTGAGCATATTATAAAGGTGAACAATGCACGTGTACCATTGGTATTAGGAATCGGTGGTAATAATACGATGGAAGTTAAAAAGCAAATTGAAGAAACAGACTTGTCGGCTTTTGATGCTGTACTTTCTGTATCGCCTTATTATAACAAACCAAATCAAGAAGGGCTTTACCAACATTATAAAATGATTGCTTCTACAGGGAAAAATATTATTATTTATAATGTTCCGTCAAGAACTGGACAAAATATCGAAGCTGATACAACTTTGAGATTGGCAACCGAATTCCCAAATCTAATCATGATAAAAGAAGCGGCACCTAATATTCTACAATATTTTGATATCATTAGAAAGAAACCAGCAGGATTTAACCTGGTTTCTGGTGATGACGAGTTTACACTGCCAGTGACTTTAGCGGGCGGTAACGGCGTAATTTCTGTAATCGGACAAGCTTATCCAAAAGAATTTTCAACGATGGTACAATTGGCTTTCGATGGAAAAGTGAAAGAAGCTTACGACATTCATAACAAATTGGTTAACATCACAAGATTGATTTTCGCAGAAGGAAATCCTTGCGGTATTAAAACTGTTTTAGCAGAAAAAGGAATTGTCAAAAACTATTTGAGATTGCCTTTAACAATCGCTTCGGAAGGATTGCAAGACAAGATAAAAGCAGAAATGCAAACCATCTAAAACAATATCTAGGGCTTCGGCCCTTTTTTTATTTTTTAAATTATGATAACAACGAAAAAGGCGAGTCAGTTCGATATTTCTATAATTCAGGATTTGGCGAGACGCTCATGGGAAGATGCTTACGCTGAGATTTTGTCTAAAGATCAGTTAGAATATATGTTGGATAAAATGTACTCTGAACACGAGATTATGTCGCATTTTCAGAATCCGAATTATCATTATTTTTTAATTTTTGAAAAGGAGACGCCACTAGGTTTTGTCGGTTTTGAGCATCATGTTGAGTCCGACATTACAAAACTTCACCGCATTTATCTCGTTCCGGAAGCCAAAGGAAAAGGTGCTGGAAAAATTGGACTTAATCTGGTTAAAGAAAAAACGAAAGAAAATCTGGATTCTAAAATTATACTCACGGTTAACAAAAACAATTCAGCAAGACAATTCTACGAATCCCAAGGTTTTAAAGTCTATGACGAAGCCGTGTTCGACATTGGGAACAATTATGTGATGGATGATTATTTAATGGAATTTGATATTTGATTTCGGTTAAAGAAAATAAATACAAATACACAAATCAGCAATAACCAAATATAATAAGAATGTCCAACGAGCGATAGATAATCAATATTCTCTTTGCTGAAACTCATTAATATTAAAACCTGTGCGCCGTAAGGAATAATGCCTTGGATGATACAGGCAAAAATGTCCAATACAGAAGCCATTTTTCGGGGCTCTATTTGATAATGTTCAGAAACAGGTTTTGCAACTTTTCCTGTAATTAAAATCGCAATGGTGTTGTTGGCAATACAAGCGTCCACCAGACTTACCAAAATGCCCATGCCAAACATTGCCGAGAATTTTGATTGAATGCTTTTCAGGATTTTATTTAATAAAAAACGAATGCCACCAGCATATTCAATAATGCCTGCAAGTCCTCCCGTTAGTAACGACAGTAGGAAAATTTCTGTCATCGAGGTAAAACCTTCATAACTGGTTTTCGAAAATGTGATGAGGTCCATTCCCGCGCTGTACCAACCGATAATTCCAGAAACGACAATCCCGATGAGCAATACGAAAAAAACATTCATGCCTAGAAATGCCAATCCAATAACCAGAATATAAGGAATCAAAAGATAAAAATGACTGTTGTGTTCGGTGTGATGCTGTAGTGGTGGCACATCCGAATTATTTAAAAATAGAAGGACAATTGTTATTAAAAATGCTGGCGCGGCAATCCACAAGTTGGTTCGGAATTTATCCGACATTTTGCTTCCCAAAGACTGAGACGCCGCAATAGTCGTATCCGAAATTACGGAAAGATTGTCCCCAAACATCGCTCCAGTCAACAAAGCCGCAGCCATAAGGTTGATGTCAATACCACTTTTTGTAGCCAGTTCAATAGCGATGGGCCCAAGGGCAACAATACAACCTACCGACGTTCCGGAGGCTAATGATAGAAAAGATGCTAAAATAAAAATCCCCAACGCAATGTAATTAATAGGAATATAGTCCAAACCCAAATTAACAATTGCATCAACACTTCCAGAAGCTTTTGCTACTGCTGAAAAAGCGCCTGCCAAAAGATAAATAATACACATGGTCAGCACATTCTTATCACCACAACCTTTTAAGAATTCATTCATTTTAGTTCTAAAGGGAAGACGGATTATCAAAAATGCGGAGATAATACCCACGGCCATAGCAATAGGAGACGGCAAGGCATAAAAATCACCCAAATATATTCCAGCGCCTAAAAAGCTAAATACAAAAACTAAAAAAGGAATAAGGCTAATGAAGCTTTCGCGAGATTTGTTTTCTGTCGTCATGTATTGATGTTTAGTAAGACCACAGCAGAAGATTGATAACAACATTTTTTCCAAAAATTGGCTTATCGCTTTAGCACCTTGCTTGTCGTTGCAGGTTGCTACCTCTGCGGAGGTTCCTGATAATTGAGTTACAAAACTATGTTATAAATGCCAATCTTCCAAATCTTTAGGAAATCTTGCCCCACTTATTTTTGCCTTTATATTGTTTGATGTAAAAATTCTTCATGGACAAATGCTTCGGATGTACAAGCAGTGCATCTTTTTGCAACAGATGTTCAACAGCCAGTTTTGCGCTTTTTATAATCTCCGAATCGGTCATGAGGTTCAGCTTTTTGAAATCGACAACGCCACTTTGTTGTGTGCCCAAAATATCGCCAGGACCACGAAGCTCCATATCCACTTCAGAAATTTTGAAGCCATCGTTGGTTTCGGTCATGGTTTTAATGCGTTTTCGACTTTCGTTAGATAATTTATCAGAAGTCATAAGAATGCAATAGCTCTGTTCTGCACCACGACCAACGCGCCCGCGCAGCTGATGAAGTTGTGACAATCCAAATCGTTCAGCACTTTCGATGACCATCACAGAAGCATTTGGGACATTTACGCCAACTTCAATAACCGTTGTTGCCACCATAACTTGTGCATTTCCTGAAGCAAAATATTGCATGGCTTGATCTTTTTCATCAGGTTTCATTTTACCATGAAGCATCGCAATATTGTAACTTTTGAAATGTTGTAAAATATGATCAAAACCATCTTGAAGATTCTTGTAATCTAAAGTTTCGGACTCTTCAATTAATGGATAAACGAAATAGATTTGTCGGCCTTTTTGTAATTCTTCATGACAAAAATTGTACACATAAGCGCGGTCTTTCTCACGGCGATGTGCTGTAACAATAGGTTTTCTACCAACAGGCATTTCGTCGATTACAGAAACATCAAGGTCAGAGTAGAAACTCATCGCTAATGTTCTCGGAATGGGCGTGGCGGTCATTACCAAAATATGAGGCGGGATTTTGTTTTTTGCCCAAAGTTTGGCACGTTGTGCAACGCCAAAACGATGTTGTTCATCAATAATTACCAAGCCTAAATTTTTGAACTGAACAACATCTTCCAATACAGCATGCGTCCCAATAAGTATAGATAGTTCCCCCGACAAAAGTTGTTCATGAATGATTTTCCGTTCAGATGTTTTTGTAGAACCCGTCAAAAGTTTGACCTTAATATCTGTGTTTTTTAATAAATCTTGAATCGAATTAAAATGTTGTTGCGCCAGAATTTCGGTGGGTGCCATCATACAGCTTTGGAAAAAATTATCCATCGCGATCAGCATTGTTAACAATGCGACCATGGTTTTTCCGGATCCAACATCGCCTTGTAGCAAACGATTCATTTGTGTGGAGCGTTTCATGTCGGTTCGTATCTCTTTCAAAACACGTTTTTGCGCGCCAGTCAAATCGAAAGGAAGTTGATGGTTATAAAAGTTATTAAAATAGTCACCAACAATTGGAAAAGGATTTCCTATAGATTTGGTGTGTTGATGCAGTTTTTTCAGTCCAAAACCTAACTGGAAAAAAAAGGCTTCCTCGAATTTTATTCTTCGCTCGGCTTCTGCAGCTAGTTTTGCATTTTGAGGAAAATGAATATTAAAATAGGCCTCCATACGTCCCATTAATTTTAAAGATTTAAGGAGGTTTTCTGGAAGATTTTCGGTTGTAAGTTGAGGTAAGTTTTTCAGAATTTCATAAATGACGTTCTGAAACAATTTGTTAGTAATGCCACGTTTGGTTAGTTTTTCGCTGCTGGAATAGACTGGAAGAAGACTGCCAGATATGGCTTTGGTTTCATCGGTTTCTATCTCGGGATGCGGCATGGAAAAACTGTTGTTAAACGATTGGACTTTTCCGAAAATAAATATATCGCGATTAGCAGGAATAGACTCTTTCATCCACTTGGTGTAACGGAACCACACCAAATCCATTGCGCCTGTCTGGTCCCGGAATTTTGCACTTAGTCGTTTGCCTTTTGGAGAAACTACCTCTTGCAAATCTGTGATTTTCCCTTTCAACTGAACATCAATTTCTAAAGAAGGCGAAAGTTCTGCTACCGTATAGATTTTACTTTTATCGATATAACGAATCGGGTAGAAGTTAAGAAAGTCTTCTACATTGTAAATGGCCAAAACATTTTTGATGAGTTTGGCACGTTCTGGGCCAATCCCTTTGATAAATTCTATTGGAGTTTCTAGACTCAAAATGGTGTTGAAATAAAATGCAATTTACGGGTTTTTAAACATAATTAAAAATAGAAAGACATTCTAAGTTCTGTTGGAATGATAAATTGATGTGCATGGATTCATTTTAATTATTTGATTCAAATTTAATCTCAGTTTCAAAAATCAAAACTACTTTTGTATAATCTAATGAAATAACAATGAAAAAGTTTTTGCTCATAATTAATTTGGTGGTGTTTAATCTTATTTTCTCACAAGTTGATACGGCACAAGTGATTGTCCCGAACCGAATAAATACGGCGACCAATTTTCAAGAAAAACCTTATGTTATCATGATTTCTGTTGATGGATTTCGTTACGATTATCCGCAAAAATATCAGACAGAACATCTTAATAAATTGGCATCTCAAGGTGTAAAAGCTAAGTATATGACTCCCAGTTATCCCAGTATAACTTTCCCAAATCATTATACTTTAGTCACGGGACTTTATCCATCGCATCATGGCTTGGTTGATAATTTTTTCTATGATTACAAACGTCAAGAAGCTTATAAAATGAACGATCGTAAAGTGGTCAGCGATGGCTCTTGGTATGGTGGAAAGCCACTTTGGAGTTTGGCGGAAGAACAAGGCTTGCTGTCGGCTTCGCTGTTCTGGGTGAGTTCTCAGAGCGATGCGGGCAAGACACGTCCAACTTATTATTATAATTATCATGAAAAATTTAATAACGAAACCAAAGAAAATATTGTCCTTAACTGGTTGAAACTTCCTGAAGAAAAAAGACCACATTTTATAACATTATATTATCCAGAAGTTGATGCCAAGGGTCATCATCATGGTCCAGATGCAAAAGAAACCGCACAAGCTGTAAAAAGTGTTGACCAAAGTATTGGTAATCTGGTGCAAAAAATCAATGCCTTAGGTCTTAAAAACGTGAATTTTATTTTTGTTTCTGATCATGGTATGATTAAAGTTGATAAAGAACATACGATCGATATTCCAGAGATTTTGAAAGACAGGTCTCGTTTCGATTATTTTAATAGTCAAACTTTATTGCGTGTTAAAGTTAAAAATGCTGATGAAATAAAACAAGTTTATAGAGAACTAAAGCGCAGCAAATCCAAAGATTACAAAATTTATACGGCGGCTTGTATGCCACGACGCTTGCATTATGGTGCCAAAGATGATACATTCGGTAGAATTGGGGATATTTTTTTATTACCAAACGCCCCGAAAATTTTCTTAGAAAAAGGCAAAACGACTACTTTGGGAAAACATGGTTATGACCCCAAAAAAGTCCCTGAAATGCGAGCTGCTTTTATGGCTTGGGGCCCTGCTTTTAAAAATAATTTAGAAATTAATGCTTTTAACAATGTCAATGTTTATCCGCTTGTGACCAAGATTTTAGGACTTAAAATTTCCAGTTCTATTGATGGGACAGAAATGACGGCTGATAAAATCTTAAAATAGTTTTAAAGTTAGAAATTAAAAACGCCTTTCAAAAAAAATGAAAGGCGTTTTGCTTTATTTAGCACAAATTACTTTGAACTCAGTTCTTCTGTTATGCTGATGTTGATCTTCTCTGCAGTTGGCGTCATTGTAACATTCGTTTAACAACTTGGTTTCTCCATAACCTTTAGCAACAATTCGGTTTCTGCTAAGGCCTTTCGAAACTAAATAATTAACCGCAGAGTCGGCGCGACCTTGCGAAAGTTTCAGATTATAATCATCCGATCCACGCGAATCTGTATGCGAGGATAATTCTAATTTTATAGAGGGATTATCAGCTAAAAACTGATAAAGCTTGTCCAGTTCGGGTTTTGCATCGTTTCGGATTTCGGTTTTATCAAAATCATAGTTGATGTTTTGCAGGTTAATCGCTTTATCGCAAGTCGCTTCTTCCATACAAACCTGAAGGTTGAGAAATAACTTTTTAGTTCGGTCATTTAATTTGCCATCAAGATTTTCTGTTTGAGAAAAATAATTGCTTTTTTTCCCGTAGATACTGTATAATTCGTCTTTTTTAGCCATGAAACTAAAAGTTCCGTTGGCTGAAGTTTTCAAATTTCTGACTTCCGAAGTTGTTTCATTTTTAAGGCTGACACTTGCATAAGGAAGTGTTTTTTTTGTGTTACAATCGCTAACTTTTCCTTCGATGATAAATCTTTCGTCTTCGTTTTCCAAATCCATTTTCATAGGAATTAAGGTAATTAAAGTCGTTTTTTCAACACGTTTGCTGACCAGCGTTATATCACGAAATTTTCCTTTCAGTTCGTAATCATCAGGTTTTACATTATTAAAAGTGATTTTTCCTTCTTTATTAGACGTTCCGTAATAGGCGCGCTGACCTTGGCTGTTGATAAGTAGAACTTCTGCGTTGGGAAGCGCCTCGTCTGTATATTTGTCTTTTACGATAACTTCCAGTTTGTAAGGATAGCTTGTAGTTTTGGATTTTTTTGATGTATAAGAATTTCCGAATCGGTAAACCAAACCAGCAAATGCGCCTACAGAATGCGCTTCGTGCTCCAGGCTGCTTCGACCTTGGTAATTTTGTTCTACATTATTTTGGCCATTATTTTCTGTAAAAGGCCGATAGCCCGCAATATTTCCAGAGCCATTTTCTTTAACTTGAAAATGCTGCAAGTAATAAGCACCAAAATTTAACCCAAGATTTTCGGTAAAGAAATAATTAAATTCCAGTTGTGCTTTTGCCGAAGCTATACTTTTGATATCGTAACTGTTATGGCTGTTAAGGTCAATGCGATTGGCTTGGTCAACATATTGTTGCACTTCTCCGTTTTTTAACGTGCTAATGCCGCCTCTTAATTTAAAAATCGCAGAAAACTCCTCCGAAAATTCATGTTTAAAATTTGGTCCAATCCCGATAAACATTCTGTTGATAGGATGTTTGTCAAGTTTTATGTTATTGAGTTTAATCGTATTTAAAAATAAATTATCGCTAGGATACGTACTTTCTGTAGCATTGCTGATATAATTAAAATCGGCACCTAGCCCAAACCAAGTCCAGAAATAATCCAGATTAACACCAATATTAACACCAGGTTTATAATTGATGAAAGGGGTTTTGTTATCCAAAGACGGCATGTCTATTCCTGCATTGATTCCTATTTTGAAACTGTTGTCAAAATCTCCATAATACTGCGCTTTTGAGAATAAAAAAGAAGCGCAAATTAAAAATAAAATATAGATTTTCCTCACGAAATTAATTTTTGTAAAAATAAGGATTTTTAAAAGCATAATTTATAAATTGACATTTCTGGTAGAAATTAGTTTTCAGTTTGAATAAGAAGTTTATATTTGAAAAAAAAATTAATGAAGAAACTCTTATTAGTTCCAATGTTTCTTATCAGCGGATTGGCATTTTCACAGTCAAAGTTTGTGGAAGCAACAATTGTTAATAGAAATGGGCAATCAGAAAAAATACTGGTAAAAACGCAGAATCAAAACAATGCTGTAACATCATTCGTAACAAAAAAGAATGACAATGATAAGGAAGTTGTTTTGTTACCCAAAGATTTTGAAAGCATTAGTTATAACTCTGGAACAAAATATGTAAGCGTTGTTACTAATTTTTCGAGATTTGATGATATTAAAATTGAAGAAAATAACTCGATCTTGCAAACCGAAAAGGCGCTTTTACTGCGCGTTGTTTTAGAAGGACCATATAACTTGTTTCAATATAATGACAGCAATTCTAGAGCGTTTTTCTATCAGGATAAAAATGGTGAAATAAAGCAATTGATTAACAAACGCTATTATCGAGATACCAATGTTGTTACGGATAATTCTTATAAAAAAGAACTTGCAAATTTATTCGGGATTTCCGAAGATAGTAAAGACATCAGATTTCTAGAGTATTACGAAGATCCTTTGAAAAAATTATTTTTAAAATACTCAGGTAGTGATGCTTCTAATAATCAAGTGAAAGTTTATTCTGAAAAAGAAAAAACAGGGAATTTCTCTATGGGCATTGTCGCCGGTGTAGTTAATTCGTCTTTGTCAATGAATTACCAAGGTGATATCGCCGCAGAAAAAGCATCCTATAAATTTTCAAATACAGGATTTTTGATTGGAGTTAATTTTGAATACAGACTCAATTTTTTCAATGCTTCGGTTTTCATCCAACCAAGTTTTCAGTCATTCACAGATGAGGTGGATTCTGCCATAAATCCTTCGAAAAAAGTGAAGTTGGATTACAATAACATTTTGTTGCCTTTTGGCGTAAAGTATAATTTTTACAATCAAGAAAAATCCACCGTGTCTGCAAAAGCAATGGGGATTCTGTATTTACCAATGGATGCTAAAACGGAAAATCTTATGGATTATTCTTATGTAGGACAAGACAATAGCATCGATGCAAAATTAGGTTTTGGCATTGGCTTATCTTATGAATATAATAAAAAACTAAGTGCTGAAGTTAGATACAGCTTACCGAGAAAATTGGTGCAGTCAAAGAATGGATATGTATATTCTAGTCTATGGGATACGGAGTATAATTCGATATCCTTCATCCTTGGTTATCAATTGTTTTAAAATAATTAAAATGTGTTTACAAATTAGTAAGCACATTTTTTTTGTCTTGATTCCATATTGTTGTTAACGAATCCATTTTGATTCGGATTTGGCGATGTGTTTTATAAATTGCTTTTTTTCCTAAACTTTCATCAGCGATATTGGACAATATAATCACCGATGTTTTGGTCTCGGGATAATAAATGTTGAGCGAAGGCGCACCTTTCACATATCCAGAATGCATATAGGTTTGTGGTGATTTGGGACTTATCATAATGCCACAAGCGTAACCTACTTTGCCTAAAATATAATGTTCAAAATTCTTCTCAGGTTTTATGAAAATTTTGAAAGATTCCTTGGTCAAAACTTTGCCATTGTATAACGCATTATTCCATAAATGAAGATCGTCAACTGTTGATAAAATACCGCCTGCAGCAATAGAAATGTGATTTTTGTCCAAACGTTTTGGCATATTAGGAACTTCTTTAGGATTATTAAGTTTTCCTAAATGAGCACTTGCAAAATTTGTCCCAGAGTACAAGTTTCCCGTTGAGGAATGTCGCATGCCTAATTTTTGGAAAAGTGCCATAACATTTTCATCATAAGATTTTCCTGTGACCACTTCGATAATGTCGCCAAGATTTTTGTAAGCATCATTGGAATAATGAAAATCAGTGCCGGGTTTGAACATCAGTTTTTCACCAAAATAATTAATGCCCGAACTGTGATGAAGAAGCTCGGAAATTGTGATGCCTTTATAAGAAGGCGTTTGGTAAGATTTTAAATATTTTGAAACCTTATCATTAAGATTCAGTTTTTGTTGTTCTTCTAATTGTAGAATTAAAACCCCTGTAAATTGTTTGCTGTTTGACGCGATAGGAAATACCGTTTGGTTGTCGATGTTAGTTTGACGTTCAAAATTAGAAAAACCTTGTGCGCGTTCGTAGATTTTTTTTTGATCCCATTCGACAGACACAATGCCATTGAATTTATTTTTTGAAATAATAGAATCTAAAATTGGGACGATTTGTGATTTTTTCTGTTCCAAAAATATGCTGTCCCGAAGTGCGTTTTGGTCTATGATTTTTTCAGCTTCTGTTTTTTCTTGTTTTTTGCAAGCGTTTAGCATTAAGAAGCTTATAAACATAAGGATCAATTTCTTCTTCATTTGTTTTGTGTTTTTTACGAAAATAGGAAATTTAAAGTGAAAGTATTGCTGAAGTTAGTTCTAATTTTTCAAAAGATGAAGCTGATTTTATGTCGGGAAGTCGGCTTGTATGTGTTTTTGGTTTTAAAGATTCTGAAACCTATAAATTTATTAATAAGTAAATTTTGTTCAATATCATAATTATTTAATTGCATAGAAGTATTTTTATAAGTTAGAAGTCTCAAGATGTTTAGCATTTTGGGGCTTTTTTTATTTTATAACATATTTTAAATTTTTCAACAAAAAAATATTGTTTCTATCCAAAACCGTTTTTGATTAATTTTGTTTTAAGTTTAAGTCAAATATTATACGGAGGAATTATGTTATTGAGATATTTTTTATTCATTTCATTTTTTTTTGGGACAGGCTTTCAGTGCATAAGTTGCTGCTGAAGTTGCTAGCCCTATGGTAAAAAATATTGAAGATTTGGTTAGGAAATCGGACGAAGTCGCAAAATCAAATCTAGATTCTGCCCTTTATTATAGTAAAAGAGCGGAAATACTTATTAATCAACTTCCCGAGAATAATGATAAAGTCTATGTGTATAGAATGCTCGGCAGTATTTATTTAGGCAAAGGTAATTTTGCAAGTGCATTGAATTACAGTTTATCTTCTATAAAAATTAATGATAAATTATTAAAAAAAAATCCAAACGATCAAAGTTTAATTGTAAACAAAATCCGATTAATCACACAACTTGGTAACATAGAACTCCAACAAAACAATTATGACAAGGCGCTCTCAAAATATCAAGAAGTTCGAGCATTATTAAATAAAGAAAAAGTTCTGGTGCCTCAAAAAGTACAAGCTTGGCAAGCAAAAATACTCAATAACATTGCAGCAACTTACGCAAAACAAAAACAATTTGATAAAGCACTTGGCTTTTTTGAGTCAGCACAAAAAATAAATACTAATCTCAACGATCCTTCATTGGAAGCTTCTTTGCTCAACAATATTGGGATTTGTCATTTGGAAGGTAAAGAGTACAGACTTGCTATTTATTATTACAATCAATCTTTAAAAATCCGTGAAAACTTGGGCGAAGATCGCGGCGTGGCACAATGTTACAACAATTTGGGAAAAGCATATTCCGAAATTGGTGATTACGAATAATCCAAATATTACCTCAATAACGCGCTCTCTTTAGGGAAAAATCTAGGCAATACAGAGTCTATTCTCATAAGTTTGGAACTCTTACGGAATGTTTATAAAAAATTAGGTAATTACCAGCAGGCTTTAGAAAATCAAGAACAATATAGCCATTTGAGAGATAGTCTTTTTAATGCAGAAACGGTTAAGAAAGTTAGCGGTGTAGAGCTAAAATACGCTTTAGAAAAACAAAAAGAAGTTTATGAAGCCAATGCCCAAAAACAAGAAAGTGAAAAAGAAAAAAACCGTTTGGCGTTTTATGCCGCAGGTGGTATTTTGTTACTTTTGTTAGCCCTAGCGGCACTTTTTCTGTATTTACAAAAAACGAAACTCAAAAATGCTAAACTTTCTAATGACAAGTTGGAGCTAGAACGGAAAAATTTGTCTTTAGAAAAAGAAAAATTAACCGAAGATTTGGATTTTCAACATCGGGAAATGGCAAGCAAAGTCATGTATATTTTAAAAAAGAACGAACTTATAAAAAGTATTTCCGACCAATTGTCCACTTTGAAAGCGACAACACCTCCTCCAAATCAGAAGCAATTACAAGAAATAATCCGGGAGATGAATCAAAAAAAAGATCAAGATGTCTGGACAGAATTTGAAACCCATTTTACAAAAGTGCATCCTAATTTTTATGCAAAACTGAGTCAGCAATTTCCCAATCCCACCCCGAACGAAAAAAAAATGTGTGCGTTTCTTAGACTTAATATGTCCACCAAAGATATTTCCGCTATTACTTATCAGTCTGTTAACAGCATCAGCGTATCGCGGTCACGATTTCGCAGAAAACTCAATATCCAGGGTGAAGTCAAAAATCTCATTAATTTCTTGTCAGAATTGAATGAAATTTGTCCAAATTAGTTTGAAGACTTACAGAGATGTTAATGTGGTTTTAAAAACATTTAACCATTTTTTTTCAAATGAATCTGCTTTTGATTTGTAAATAAAAATATCATTCGTATTTACTGTAGGAATACTTTGTCCATCAATTTTAAAATCACCATTGGCAAAACCTGCAATTACAGTATTTCCGTTTTTATCAAATGCAGAGTGTAGTAATTGTCCGCCATTATATGTATTGACTTGATGAAGACTTTTTAATGATAGAGGATTTTCTTGTCCATATAGCAATGAAACCAAGAAAACTGTAACCAAGAAGTATATTTTTTTCATGTTGTTTATTATTTTGCTCTTGAAATACTCATTTAAGATACAAAAAAAAGAGCAAAAACATTATAGTTTTTACTCTTTTTTTACTGAACTTTTTCAGTGCCCTCCCAAAATAACTGAGGCTTTTTATTTTATAAAGTAATAGATTGATCTTTGATAAATTTAACAACGGCTTTTTCTTTACCAATAAGCTCCAGATAATAGACGCCTTTTGGTAGATCGCTAACATTGACTTGGTTGTTTTTCAAGCTTTGATTTAAAACCAATTTAGCTGAAGCATCATAAATTTTAACCTCTGTAAAATCCTTATTGTCTTTGATATTGATAACATCTTTCGTTGGATTAGGATAGATAACAATTGGGTTTTTCTTATAAGTTTCTGCCGTTTCCAATTCTTTTTCTTCAAGACTTATGAGCAACATATTATCCCCTTTTTTACTTGTTATATCTATATTGTCAATCTTATATTGATAAGAGTTCCCAAAAAGGATAGGCTTGTTATCAGAAGAAATACTTATATTAAAACTTTCGTTATGTATTCCTAATAATTTGTGCTGTAGTAGATTAGCATTTTTATCAAGTTTTAATAATATGTTTTCATTGTCATAAATATTGCCAAGGGTGATTTCTTGGTCTTGATATTTGATTTTGCCTTTCCAAGCGCTTGAAATATAGATGTTAGATTGCGCATCTGTAGTAATAAAATTTCCTTTTACTAAAGTATTAATATTAGAGTCTGATAATATTGGTTTTGACCAAAGTACTTGTCCTGTATTATTAATTTTAGAAATAATGTTAGTGTATTTAAAATTAGAATTATAAGGATTTGTAAATTCTACATTATCTAAAGTTTTATCAGCATCTGTCCAGCCAAAAATAATCTCGCCATCTTCAATTTGTTTGACATCAATAACAAAATGTGGTTGTCTTTTATTATGATCAGCAATAGGTGTATAATTTTTCAATTGAAGAATATTTCCATTTTGATCCATTTGGATTTTTATTGTTTGGTTTCCAGAAGATCGACTTTCAACAGAAAGATTGTCAAAGGTGATGCTCTCTCTTCCTGTGTTAAGATTAAGATATATATGCGCAATATTATTATTATCAAAATTTAGGAAAGCTTTTGAGCTAATAAATTTAGGATAAGTCTTCAAAAAGATAACTTGACCTTCTGAATTGATTTTTAAAACAAAAAAATTACTAATTATCCCATTATCTTCATCAATTGAAGTAAGATTAATAGGAAAACTGTTATACGTAAATTCCCCTGAGCCATGCCCTGTTAACCATATATTTCCTGATTTGTCATAATTGACACTTAAATCGTTAATCAGATTATTATAGCCATTTTTTATTGGTATGATAAATTGCTTCCAAATTAAAGATCCGTTATCATCAATTTTGGATACTAAAATAGATTTGTCAAAATAAGTATAATTCATGTTGGTGCCAGTAAGATAACATGATCCATGATTTTCAATATAAGATGGATATGTACAATCACTCACAAGGATACTTTCATTGTTTTGATTAATATCCAATTTGTTTCCTATAGAGAAAATGTCATTGTTTGGGTTATACATCATAGGACTTACTGTATTATTAGAGACAACATGCCAAAGGCTATTAGCTTCTTTGTCGAGTTTAGAATATATTTCAGAAGGCTTATTTACAATAAAGGGAACACCAAAATAATTTTCTATAACCCCTGATATGTCTGCACCAATGTATAGATTGTCATTTTTTGATATTAATGTACCTCTAGAAGTTGCAGTTCCTTGATTATTTGTAATCTTGAAATCTTTGTATAGTGTAAATGCGTTGTCATCTCCTTTTTTTGATAATTGAACTCTGTCAAAAAGATTAAATAGAATATATTCTTTATCATTAATGTTTACATAATCATCAATTTTGAAATAGTCGAAATAAGCATAGGATTTATAATCGCCATCTTTATCAATATTTATCAACGATTTTTCTGGGAAGGTCACCGTAACACCATTGAATTTTATATAAATATTGTAAGAAGCATTAATTTTTATATTAAAACTATTTTCATCTTTATTAAAGATGCTTAGATCAGAAGGATGAATGGGGGAATAATTGCTTTCATTAACCGTAAACCAACTTACAGAACTGAAATCCTCTGTAGTTTTACCTAACCAAATTTTATTGCCATTTGTGGAAGTTTGAGTTGTTATTAAAATTTGATCATTATTTAAAAGACTTATGGATTTTTGTTTATTCCTCATTATAAAGAATATATGCTGATTATGGTCTATAAAAAAATCATAAAAATCAATATTTGAGAATGTCTCAGTATCTGTTGTTTTTGATTTTAAGGTGTTGATAATATTCAAGTCGGTATCAAAAGAAGCTATAAAATACTCTTTATTAAAACTTGTATTGCCATAAGTAGTTTGTGCGTCGCCGTATCCACTCATATACAATCGATCATTTACCGATTTTATACGATCTATTAATAGGGGAATATCTTTTTTCTCGATAAGAGCACCAGTATTTCGATCGAATTTTAAAATTTTTTTTCTATCCGTAACATAAAAAATAAAATCTGCTGTTGTAGATGTTTTTTTTGAGATATTATTAAATATTTCGTCTAATTCTTGTACCCATTGTATCTCACCAACATCATTGATTTTGATCAACAAACCCATCTGGGGCGTATAATTTTCACTATTGAAAACTTCATTGTTAATAGTAATACTACCCGAATAACGAAGGTAAAAGTAAGTGTCATTATATTGATCGGTAAAAAGCTCGCTAGCTAGTATTTGAGATGTTAGTGTGGTTTTAAAAACATTTAACCATTTTTTTTCAAATGAATCTGCTTTTGATTTGTAAATAAAAATATCATTCGTATTTACTGTAGGTATGCTTTGTCCATCAATTTTAAAATCACCATTGGCAAAACCTGCAATTACAGTATTTCCGTTCTTATCAAATGCAGAGTGTAGTAATTGTCCACCATTATATGTATTGACTTGATGAAGACTTTTTAATGATAGAGGATTTTCTTGTCCATATAGCAATGAAACCAAGAAAACTGTAACCAAGAAGTATATTTTTTTCATGTTGTTTATTATTTTGCGAATTTAATAAAAAAAACCTCACCTATTTTGGTGAGGTTTTAAATTTTTATCTACCAACTCAACTAAAACAGTTAGTAGTAATATTGGTCCGTGCGACACGCACTACATGTTTCTGCGGTATTTTCCACCCACTTCGAATAAAGCGTTGGTAATTTGACCTAGAGAACAATATTTTACAGCATCCATCATCACATCAAATAAGTTTTGTTGATTGATGGCAGCATGTTGAAGTTTCGCTAAAGCCTCTCCAGATTTATCTTCGTTGGCTTTCTGATAATTGTGCAGGAATTCAATTTGAGCTTGTTTTTCTTCCTCAGTAGAACGGATCACTTCACCTGGACGAACCGTTGGCGAACCATCTTTTCCAAGGAAAGTATTCACGCCGATAATTGGATATTCACCAGTGTGTTTCAACCATTCGTAATGCATAGATTCCTCTTGAATTTTTGAACGTTGATACATCGTTTCCATAGCTCCAAGAACGCCACCTCTTTCCGTAATTCTATCGAATTCTTGGTAAACCGCTTCTTCCACAAGATCTGTTAATTCCTCAATAATGAAAGAACCTTGAAGTGGATTTTCGTTTTTCGCAAGACCCAATTCTTTGTTGATAATTAATTGAATCGCCATTGCTCTTCTTACCGATTCTTCAGTTGGTGTTGTAATCGCCTCGTCGTAAGCATTGGTGTGAAGTGAGTTACAGTTATCGTAAATCGCATACAAAGCCTGAAGCGTTGTTCTGATGTCATTAAAATCAATTTCTTGCGCGTGAAGCGATCTTCCCGAAGTTTGAATATGGTATTTCAACATTTGAGAACGCTCGTCTGCGCCATATTTCAACTTCATTGCTTTTGCCCATAATCTTCTTGCCACACGACCGATTACTGAGTATTCAGGATCGATACCATTGGAGAAGAAGAAAGAAAGGTTAGGCGCAAAATCGTTGATGTCCATTCCTCTCGACAAATAATATTCCACATAAGTGAAACCATTTGCCAACGTAAAGGCTAACTGAGAAATAGGATTTGCACCCGCTTCCGCAATATGGTAACCAGAAATAGAAACCGAATAGAAGTTTCTTACTTTATTTTGAATGAAATATTCCTGAACGTCGCCCATTAATCTCAAAGCAAATTCTGTAGAGAAAATACACGTATTTTGAGCCTGATCTTCTTTTAGAATATCCGCCTGAACCGTTCCACGAACTGTTGCGATGGTTTCCGCTTTAATTTTTGCATAAATGTCTGCAGGAACCACTTCATCACCCGTTAAACCTAATAATTTCAGTCCTAAACCGTTGTTAGAAGGTGGTAATTCGCCGTTGTAACGAGGTCTTTCGATACCTTTATCGTCGAATTTCGCTTTTAAAGCTGTTTCAATTTTGCCTTCAAGACCATTTTCTTCTAAATATTTTTCAACATTTTGGTCGATAGCTGCATTCATAAAGAACGCTAACAACATTGGCGCAGGACCATTAATCGTCATCGAAACTGAAGTCAATGCATTAATTAAATCAAAACCAGAATATAATTTTTTAGCATCATCTAAAGTCGCGATAGAAACACCGGCGTTACCAATTTTACCATAAATATCGGGTGGTAAAGCAGGATCCTGACCATATAAGGTTACACTATCAAAGGCAGTAGAAAGACGCTTAGCGTCCATTTCCGCAGAAACATAATGGAATCTTCTGTTGGTTCTTTCTGGACCGCCTTCACCCGCGAACATTCTCGTTGGATCTTCACCCGTTCTTTTGAAAGGATAAATTCCCGCCGTATAAGGGAAGCTTCCCGGAAGATTTTCCTGACCTTTCCAAGCGATTAAGTCGCCCCAATCGTTGTATTTTGGAAGTGCAATTTTCGGAATTCTAAGATGAGAAAGCGATTCTGATGACGTTTCTACTTTAATTTCTTTTCCTCTCACGAAATACGAATAGGTTTCTTCATGGAAAGCCTTTTTCGTGTTGTCCCAAGTTCTTAAGAAATCAATATTTTCTTGCTGAAGTTCTTTTTCAGCTTTTTGATATTCAGCGTCTAAAGTTTCGTTAGAAATAATGGATTTCACACCATCAATATGATACATTTTACGAGCCAATTCTGCTTGTTTCAAAACAGATTCGTCGTATTGCTTGTTGTTTTCTACGATTTCAGAAAGGTAACGAACTCTTTTCCCAGGAATAATGGTGGTATCACTCGTAATTTCTTGCTCCAAAAACTCTTGAAGATTAGTTGAACTAAATTTTTCGTTTACTTTTTTAACCAAAGTATTGAACAATTCTGTTGTTCCGTGATCGTTGAACTGAGAAGCTTTTGTAGCATAAACTGGCATTTCATCCAACTGATTTTCCCAAAGCAAATGGTTTCTTTGGAATTGCTTTCTCACGGCTTGCAGAGCATCTAAAGCTCCACGTTTATCAGATTTATTCAAAGCGATTAAATCCGCATAATCCAACATGTCGATTTTCTCCAACTGTGTAGAAGCACCGTATTCAGGCGTCATCACGTACATTGAAACATCTGCAATATCCGAAACTTCCGAACCCGATTGTCCGATACCCGAAGTTTCCAAAATAATAATATCAGGATGTGCTAATTTTAAAACATTCAAAGCTGTGTGAACGAAAGGCGAAACCGAAGCGTTGTTCTCACGAGTCGCCATAGAACGCATAAATACACGAGGATCGTTAATGGAATTCATACGAATTCTGTCGCCCAAAAGCGCACCTCCCGTTTTCTTTTTAGATGGGTCAATAGAGATAATTGCGATTTTTTTATCAGGATTTGAACGAAGAAAACGTCTTACCAATTCGTCAGTAAGCGAAGATTTTCCTGCGCCTCCGGTTCCTGTAATTCCGATGATTGGAATATTTAAATCTTTAGCTTTTTCGTTGATTGTAGCTGCTAATTCAGGTTTTTCATCTGAGAAATTTTCTACGGCAGAGATAATTTGCGCCAGTTTTGAAGAATCTTCAAATTTAATATCATTTAAATCTGAAACATTAATATTTGCGCCTGTTGCAAAGTCAGATTGCTTCACCAAATCATCAATCATTCCTTGTAAACCCAGCTCACGACCGTCGTCTGGAGAATAAATTCTATCGATTCCGTAATCCATTAAATCCTTAATTTCTTCAGGAAGGATTACACCGCCACCTCCACCAAAAATCTTGATTTGTGACGCATTTTTTTGTCTTAAAAGATCGTAGATGTATTTAAAATACTCGTTGTGACCACCTTGGTAAGAGGTTAGCGCAATGGCATTGGCATCTTCCTGAATGGCAGTATTCACCACTTCTTCTGCAGATTTGTCGTGTCCTAAGTGGATAACTTCGCATCCTGAACCCTGGATGACACGTCGCATAATATTAATCGCTGCATCGTGACCATCGAATAAAGCCGCTGCAGTAACTATTCTAACCTTGTTGTTAGGGGTATATTTTTGGTTTTCCATAAAGTTTAACTCAATTTCCAAATATAAACATTTAAGACGATTTCGTCAAAGTCCCAAATGGATGGATATGATCTGTTAAAATCTCACAATCGCTTTAATTATCGGTGGTTATTCATTATTTTTAAGCGCGAAAAAAATAAACAATGAAAAAGTTATTAATGTCGGCATTTTTTGCCTTTAGTTTTGGTATTTCTGTATTTGGTCAACAGTTGAGTTATTTCGATGAAAATTGGCAGCCGACAACGAAGGAGAACATGTCTTATTATCGTGAAAGCTATAAACAAGATCATGCGACTTTGGTAAAAGATTTCTATAAAAATGGAGTTTTGCAAATGGAAGGAAAGGCTATCGATACAACACCAGGAAAAGAAGTTTTTGATGGAAAAGTAACGTGGTATTTTCCAGATGGAAAACCGCAAAGTATTGTTTCTTATAAAAATGGTGAAATCTCTGGAGAAGTGAAATCTTATGACGAGAAAGCTCGTGTCGTTGAGGATTTTGTCTATCAAAGTCCCGAAAATATGACAGGGAAATCTTTTCTTTACAGAGATCTAGAAAACGGGGTTTCTTATAACAGTATTTCTGAAACCAAAAATGGTGAGCTTCGTTATGTAAAAGCTTTTAAAAGCAATGATAATCCTTTAGGCTACGAAACTTTTTATAAAGAAGATGGCACCCATGAAACGAAATATTACAACGAAAAAGGAAAACATATCGGAAGTTTAAAAATTGATAAAGATTGGAAAACGACAGGGGTTGAGGTTACTTTCGATTATACAGATTTCCATATCAGCCGTATCGATCGCTTTGGTAAAAATGGAGAAGTAGATAGCTATGAGTCGTATTATAGCAATGGCGCAAAAGCACAAGAATACATCAAAAAAAATAAAGAAGCTACCAAAATCACTTACGACTTGATGGGTAAGCAGATTGGAAAATTGATTTCTAAAATTGGGGATGGTTCGGAGTATATGCGAGAGTATAGTGGAGAAGACTATAGCTTTAGTTATACCGATATGACAATATCATCGGTTACTAAATATAGCAATTATAAAATAGAATCTTTAAAAAGTTTTAACAACGAAGGTCAATTGGTGGAATTCTCCAATTTTGAAGACGATTTGTTAAAAGATTCGACTTATTACAATCCAGATGGTTCGGTAAAAGGAAAGTTGATGTACAAAGATGGCGCAGCGTATGATGGCGATTTTTACTCGGAAAACTTGATTTCTAAATATAAAGATGGGATTTTGCAGGAATCAAGATCTCTGGATCAATCGACTGGAAAGCTTATCTATGAAACGAAATTCGATCCAATGCTTAAAGTTCATAACACCAAAATTTATGACCAAAACGAAAAACTGAGATTTAGTTATAAAAAGTTTGAAAGCGATGATTACACATTTAGTGCCGAGATTTTACAATTCAAAAATGGAAAACAAATCAGCAAAGCAGTTGTGAATGACGGTATTTTGGTAGATGGCAAAATTAGATACCAAGATTATCTTGGAGAAGTAGAGCAGGAAGCTAAGGGCAACTGGCTATTTATAAGGAAATTTACTCAAGATAATATTATGTATATGGAAACAAAAGAATTGATAAAAATTGATTCAGACGAGTATTATCGCCCGACTTCTAATATTTATGAAGAAACTTTATTAAGCGTTTACTAATTTTGCAGCTATGATAAGAGCGCTTATATTTTTAGTTTTAGGAACACTGGTTAGTTTTTTATTTCAATATTTTTTGTCAGGAACGGGAAATGCCAAGATTGATTTGTATTATGCGTTCGCTTTTGGATTAGGCTGGGGAATGGCGTATTTTGTAGATCGACCAGATTGGGCCTTGCCGAAGAAAATGGGTTTTTCTCTAATTGGTGTAATCATGTTAGTAATTATTGGTTTTGCATTTTTCAATTTTGAAATTGCCATTCCATCTATTATAAGATTTTCTACGGTTTTTGTAGCTTATTATTTGATAGCAAGTTTCCGCGACAGCAAATCTTTAAGACAATAATATTTAATTAAATTTTAAACTATAATAAAAAAGCGTTTCAACAGGAACGCTTTTTCTTTGTATTAATGCATCGTTAAAAAACTCACAATGGCCAATCCTATTAATAAGAATGTAAAAATAACCAAGTTTAAAAACATCATAATCCAGCCGATAAGAATGCTTATTAAACCATGCGATTTGTACACACGATGGTGTGCGATGAAAAAGTAAGCGAATATGTAAATGGTAATAATACTCATCACTAAATATATAATCGACGTTATTGCGTTTCCAAGTTCGAAAGACATATCGATTTTGAGTAGCAATCCTGTGATAAGAACGCTTATTAATAAGAACGAGAAATAATGTAATGTGAAAATACCATGGTCAAAATACCACCATTTTTTCTTGGAATGGAAGAACCACAACAGAAATGCGAAAATAGGAAGGTAGATAAAAAGTGCTTTCGGAAGATTGTGGAAAGATGTTGTTGCAAGGTTTTTGTAGATGTCGCCTTTTTTTATCCCTTTTTCTTTCAGTTCAAAAAACTTGTGTGCAATAGGATCTATTAGCCAGTCTGACGATGTCTGACCTTTTTTGTATTCTTCCCAAGTTTTATAATTATTAAATGTCGAGCTATCTGCAATCTTGCTGTCTGCATCAACAATATCTTCCCAGTCGAGATCCGTCTTCGATTCTGTATCTAAGTTTTTGATGATGTTTTGCAAAGAGTCTATTTTTTTACTAGATGCTGCATTTATAGTTGTGTCTTTTTTGACTTGTATTTCTTTAACCACCTCAAGAAGTACTTGGCGTTTCGCTTCTTTAACTTGATGGTCCGCAAGGCTTTCGTTTTGACTGACTTGCAAATCCTTCGTGTTTAGACTAATTGGTGGAAACATAGCAAACATAAAGAAGGTGACAAAACTGACAAAAATATAAAGCTTAACTGGTGGGACAAATTTTTGTCGTTTGCCTTCGAGGTAAATGCTTGTCAATTGCCCCGGTTTGAAAAGTAGATTTTTTATCGTGCCCCAAAATTGTCCGTCATAATGTGTGAAGTCTTCAACAAAATGCGTAAACAAAGAATAAAATGGCTGTCTGGTTTCAATGTTTTCTTGTCCGCAATGTGGGCAATATTTGATGTCAACCTCATGTCCGCAATTAAGGCAAGTCTTGTCTGCACGCAGTTTACCGTGGCTCATAATTATGTTGTTTTGTTATCACAAATATAAATCTTCTCAGCGAAAATGTTTTAAAAATGATAAATGCTACATGTGTTTCTTATTGCTTAGTCAATAGTCACGAATGTGTAGTATAAAATTGCAGCTAACAAACAGCCAAAAAAACTAATATTTATAATTAAAAGAAAAATGCTTTTGAAGAGCGTGAGAGCGATATTGGATTTGTAGAATTTAAAAGAAGCTCTTATAAAATAATAAAGACAAAAGAGGATAATTCCGTTTTGTAAAATATCAACAATTTTGCTGATGAGGTCGGTACCCATCAAGATTTGTGTCGTTTCCAAAACATACCACACAAAAAAAGCAATAACCAATAAGGTGAAAAAGTGTATGGAAAAAATACTGTGTCTGTAATAAGTCCAAGGTTTTCGATGATAAGCAATCCAAAGACTTAACGTGAAAATTGGCAAATACAGGAACAAAGCAGTTGGAATATTGATAACGAATTTTGAGATTAGTTTTTCACTGATCTGCTCGTCGCTCCAGCCACTTTTTTTCAGGCTTTTTAGTTTTTCATAGAAAGGATGGTATAGGAAATAGATGTTAGGATGTTCGTATAAGGCTTTTTGATCCATCTTGGCAATGCTTTCTTCGGTTAAGCTTATAACATCATCATCTGGCTCGTAATAAAACCTAAAGCTTTGTTTTTGGTGAAATCCAAACAATATAGACGTTAAGAAAAATACCAAAAAACTAATAGCAATGTAAAATCGTACAGGTTCTATATGGGTGGCGCGTTTTCCTTTAAGGAATTCAGAGCTTAAAAATCCAGGTCTTGAAATAAGAATTTTTATACTGCTAATTAAGCTTTTGTCATACTTTGCTTTGTTTTGAAAATAGGAGAGAAAGGCAAAATAGAAAGCTTGTTCTGTCTTGGTGTTTTCTTGTCCACAATAGGTGCAATAACGCACTTCGACTGTCTTTCCACAGTTGAGGCAATTGCGATCCTCTCTTAAGTGCTTTGGATTCATGAGATTAGTTTTGACAAATATATTTATTCATATTCGAATTGCCAGTTGGAGGTTTATCTTTTTTGTAGAAAGGTTTATTTAAAATTTAAAATGAATAAAAATTTGCGTTTTATTTAATTTATTGAATGTCTGATTATTTAGTAGAAATATTGAAAAGGATTTTTTATTCCGAAAATAATTCTTACCTTTGCACACCTTTTATAGGGAAAAATTATGTTTAATCGTAAACGATAAATTGTGAATACATTAAGTTACAAAACCGTATCGGCTAACAAAGCTACTGCAAATAAAGAATGGGTTGTAGTAGACGCGGCTGAGCAACCGTTGGGAAGATTAGCTTCTAAAGTTGCAAAGATTTTGAGAGGTAAGCACAAAACGAACTTTACACCACACGCAGACTGTGGAGATTATGTAATCGTTTTGAATGCAGAGAAAGTAGCACTTTCTGGAAACAAGTGGGATGATAAAACTTACATTTGGCATACTGGTTATCCAGGTGGACAAAAGTCAATGACTGCTGCTGAGCTTATGAAAAAAGACAACCTAAGAGTTGTACAAAAAGCTGTAAAAGGAATGTTGCCTAAAAACAGATTAGGTAGTGCAATTCTTAAAAATCTTCACGTATATGAAGGTACAGAGCATAAGCATGAGGCACAACAGCCAAAAGTTATTAACCTAAACGAATTCAAATAATATGTCTACAGTACACAAAATCGGAAGAAGAAAAACTTCTGTAGCTAGAGTATACGTAAAACCAGGTGCTGGTAACATCACTATCAATGGTAAAGACGTTAAAACTTACTTCGGGACAGACGTTTTAGTATACAAAACAAACCAACCATTTTTATTAACAGAAACTGTAGGTCAATATGATGTAACAGTTAATGTTTTTGGTGGTGGTATTACAGGTCAAGCTGAAGCTATTAGATTAGGAATTTCTAGAGCACTTTGCGAAATCAACGAAGAATTCAGAGGATTTTTAAAACCTCACGGTCTTCTTACAAGAGACGCAAGAATGGTAGAAAGAAAGAAACCAGGTCAGAAAAAAGCGAGAAAGAGATTCCAATTCTCAAAACGTTAAGAATTGCAATAAGCTTAAAGCAATATGCAATAAGCTATTTGAACTTATTAAAATTTTTAATCCGCTTGAAAGCTTACAGCTTAATGCTTAGAGCCTAAAGCATCAAAATTGCCCGTTACGTTTAGCATCCAAACGCTTCTCCCATCTAAAGAAGTTGTTGATTGTTTAAAAAACGGAAAGTAAACTAACAAAAACAGAAAACATGGCAAAAGCAAATGTAAAAGACCTATTAGAGGCTGGCGTACACTTCGGTCACATGACGAGAAAGTGGAACCCAAATATGGCTCCATACATTTTCATGGAGAAAAACGGTATTCACATCGTAGATTTACATAAAACAGCTGTAAAATTAGACGAAGCTTGTAGTGCTTTAGAAAAAATTACATCTGCAGGCAAAAAAGTTCTTTTCGTAGCGACTAAAAAGCAAGCGAAAGAAGTTGTAGCAAAACACGCTGCAGAACTTAATATGCCTTATATTACTGAAAGATGGCCAGGTGGTATGCTTACCAACTTTGTTACAATCAGAAAAGCGGTTAAGAAAATGAACCACATTGATAAAATGAAGAAAGATGGTACTTTCGAAACTTTATCTAAAAAAGAAAGATTACAAGTTGATCGTCAAAGAGCTAACTTAGAAAAGAACTTAGGCTCTATTTCTGACATGGTGCGTCTTCCTTCTGCTATTTTCGTAGTAGATATTATGAGAGAACACATTGCCGTTACAGAAGCTAAAAAATTAGGTATTCCTGTTTTCGGTATTGTTGATACGAACTCTGATCCTAGAAAAGTTGACTTCGTTATACCAGGAAACGATGATGCTTCTAAGTCTATCGACATGATTCTTTCTGTAGTTGGAGAAGCTGTGAAAGAAGGTCAATCTCAAAGAAAAGCTGAGAAAGAAAAATCTAAAGAAGACGAAAAAGCAACAGCTGAAAAAGATGCTGACTTTGATGCTTAATCAATAGATTTATCAACATAGAAAAGCTTCAGATTTATTCTGAAGCTTTTTTTTATTTTAAGTTTAAAATAATATTTAAATATTAACTCTTAGTTTTATCTTTTTCGATATTAAGGGAAATAACAATATTTTTATTAATCGATTTCAAAGACTCGTATGCCGCATCACAAATATTAGAACGAAGCGTATAACTTCCCTTTTTTACAATAATCGTTTTATCAGAATTAGCAGGTACCGCAAGATTATACAATTGTGGACCTTCCATATTAAGAATCATATCGCAAAGCGACTTGTTCTGAATTAACACCACCGAAGTAGGACTGTTGGGATCAGCTTCATTAAATAAGTCATTAAGAACATTTGCTGTAGTCTGCTTTTCGCTAGATTTATCCTCGTCCATGAGTTTGTTGAAAAGTGCGCGATCTACTTTGTCGGATTGATTATCGTATGCTTTGTTAGCGTTTAAAGTGGGCGTAGCAATGGGAGAAGCCTTGTCGTTTTTCATCCAAGATGCGTTTTTCAAACTTACCAATTTTTTCTTTAAAAACAGACGGTACTGATCGTCTTTGTGTGCAGTACTCAGATAAGTTTCAATCTCTTTAATATTGGTGCTTTGTGTAATATGTTGTTTCTTTTTTGGAGTTGTGTTGTTTGCCGTGCTACAAGATGCCAATATTAAAATGCCAACAGCATAAAATAGTCTTTTCATAAATTATTTAATCTGAAATCTTATATAAGTAATTGTTTTTCCTTTTGCTGAGAACAGTTGTTCGTAATAAGTTTGTATTTCTCTTAAAAGAGGGGTTTCGGGATCGTATTCTGGCGCACCATAAATGTCGTGGTGTGCGGTAATGATGTTATGTCCCGCGCCTTGCAGATAGCCTAAGGTATAGCCATGTAAAAACTCGGAATCTGTTTTTAGATGCACCATGCCATCTTTTTTCATGATTTTTTTATAACGCGCTAGGAAGTCTGGATGTGTCAGGCGGTGTTTTGTTCTTTTGTATTTAATTTGTGGATCTGGAAAAGTAATCCAAATTTCATCCACTTCATTTTCCGCAAAAAAGTGCTCTATTAGCTCGATTTGTGTTCTAAGGAAGACCACATTATCCATTCCCAAAGTATGGGCTTCTTTAGCGCCAAACCAAAAACGTGCGCCTTTGATATCAATACCGATAAAGTTTTTTTCTGGAAAAGCTTTGGCCAGTCCAACACTGTATTCTCCTTTTCCGCAACCAAGTTCCAGTACAATTGGTTTTTCATTTTTAAAAACATCTTTTCTCCAATTCCCTTTTAGTGGATAATTATTAAGCGCCTCTTCACGGGTTGGCTGAAAAACGTTTGGTAATAGTTTGTTTTCTTCGAATCTTGCAATTTTATTCTTCCCCATTATTCTATTTAATGAGTGCAAAAATACAAATTTTAATCACAAATATTATGTTAAAATTTTCTTGTTATGGTTTGGCATCGGCTAAATGCGAATTTCTTAAACGTTTTTGATAAACAGGAAGATAACGCTCGATATAAGGTTTTACAGCTTCGTAATTTCCGGCCTCTGTCAAGTAAGAAATATTGTCCGAACTATAGATGAATTGGAGAAAGTTGGGGATGAATTCTTTTGGAATTTTTAAACGTACAAAATACTCGTCACCAAAATATTTCTGAATGCCTCCAATACTCGTTTGCATTTTTTCGTAGTCGTAAAGTCTTTTTTTCTTTTTGGCTTCGCCCGATAACATATCATAAAGACTAGAAATGCTTAGGCTGTAGCCACCATCGCGGAAGCCCAAAAGTTGATCTTGTGGCGAGGTGCCGTCACCTTTCGGCGCTGGCAGGCCGATTACTTTTCTTAGCTCATAAGATTTGTCTGTACTTTTCAGGCTGGTAACATCTTTGCGAAGATTTCCACTGGCTTTGAAAGCCGAAACAACCACTTCCTGGATTTCGTAATAGGCAATACTCAATTCAACGAAATTTTTACTCAGTGACAGAATTTCATTTGTTAACTTAATATCCTTACGATCCGTAATAATCGAGGTAAATCTGATAACATCACCACTTTTGGCAGGAATACTAAAATTTCCGTTATAATCTGCCAATACCGTTTTTTGGGTAGTAAGATTGGTCACATAAAACTGATTGAGAAACAAGTTGGAACGGTCTCTCAAATAGATTTCGCCATTGTAGTTTTGTGCTTGTAGCATAAAGCCAAAGAGCACAATAAAAAGTGTAAATAGTTGTTTCATTTCGTGAAGCAAAAGTATTGAGAATTTTCGCGAGTTAATACTTTTAAGATAAAGAAAAAGGGTTAAAATTTTTATAAACTTTAACCCCAATTTGTTAATTAATTATAATTAAATATTTAGTGATAGATTTTAATTGTTTTTTAACAAGATCCAACCTTTTTGTTGCGAAGGGATTTCGGCGCCCAATTCTTTCCATTCCATAATGTACCAATAGGTGTCACTTGGTAAAGGTTTTCCGTTAAGCTTACCATCCCAGATAAAATCTTTCTTATCTGCTGCGTCATAAACTTTCTTGCCGAATCTATCTATGACAATGAATTTTGCATCAATTTTTGATTGTAAATCCGAATAATCCACAACATCATTTTTGCCATCATTATTCGGGGTAATCGTGTTAAGAATTTTGATGATACTGAATTGCATCTCCGTTGGCTTACAATTGCTATCAGTCATAACACGGGCGGTATGAAGTCCTGGTTTAACATCTGTAAAGATAAAGTTGGGACCGAATGATCCATTGTCCAATGCGTATTGATAAGGTTGTTTTCCACCTTCGGCTTTTATAGTAACCGTGGAACCTTCAACAATAATAGCTACTATTTTTGCAGATTCGACTTCTGTTACTTTCACGAATTGTTTATGAGTGCAGCCATTTTGAGCGGTTAGTATAACAAAATAATTGCCTATTGGCGCATCATAAGCTATGTCGGTACTTACGGCATTGGTAGGGTCGTTTTCGTTATACCAAACCACTTTTCCTGTAAATCCTGCTTCAACTTCCAATCTTGCTGTTGTGCCATTACAGGTTTCTTTATCTTCTAAAATCAGAGAAGCAGTCGGAATATTGATGTTAAGTTTTAGTTCAGCTAGACTTGGGCAAAGTCCTGCACCAGAAATTCGCAGATAGTAGGTTTTTGAATTTGTAAATGTTAAATCAGCGTTGGTAACCACATCGTTGCCATTTTGTGCACCCGATTTAGAATTGTGATATGTAATGTTTAGGCCAGCGTCATTCGTGAAATTATTGCGGTAATTATCAAGATTTTGAACCGTGAATTTCCCTCCTAAGTCACCGCATTCTGCAAGTGTTACTTTTTCTTTTAATACCTGCACTTTATGACCAACTTTTAAAGTTATCATCGCTGAAATTGGTGCGCAATAATTTGGTGTTACTTTTACCCAAACAGGCGTATCTACTGCAAATGACCAATTGTCCGTTGTTATTAAATCCGTCATGGCAGCATTTTTATAATATTTTGCTGCAGAATACAAAGCGCTGTTTTGTAATATTATAGGGGTAACATCTGTTGAGAATTTGACTTCTGCCTTTCCATCGAGGTTGTTATCGCAAAATGTAGTTGTTAATGCGGTAGGATCTATAACTGGTGCTGGTTCTCCTTTAACTTCGACAATGGACGATGTCGTTGTACATGGCGAAGCCGAAGATTTTACGATAACAAAATATTTTCCTGGTTTTACATCGATGTATCGGCTGTTGATAATTGGTGTTGTGTGGTCATTATCATTATACCATTCCCAAGAGGTGTATGCACTTCCTGCGTCTAGACGTTGTGTGGCAACACCATCATCACAAATAGTGTAAGGCGAATTTGGGAAAGTAGGCGCTGGTGGACTTAGTTTGTTTAATTCCAGTTTGAATATTCTAGCGCAATAAGTGGTATTTGAAATTCGGAGGTAGAATGTATTATTTCCATTGTTGATACTCACATTGCTAGGATTGGTGATTGTTGTGCCATTGGTTCCATTTTGGGCATCTGTTAGCGATTTATAATACGTTGCAACAAGATTTGTTTCAGTAGTGAATTTTCCTAAATAATCGAATAGATTGACATCGTTACATACATTTTCGGGATAGCTAGCTGTTCCTGTTCTGTCAGGTATTACAGCGCCAATTTTTAGTTCAACTTCTTTGATGACAATAGGGCAGCTTCCAGATTCTACACGCACCCAAATTTTGTTAGTACTTGTTGTAAATATATAAGGAGTGTTCTTAGGAATTGTATTCGCAGCAGTTGGTGTGTTGGCATCAGCCTGTGTTTTAAAATAAGTAACGCTAAAACCAGCTACGTTGATGCCTGTTGTTACATCGTTAAGGTCGGCTTGGTAGTTGTTATCGATTTTTCCGTCTTCCTCATCACAATGCTGTTTGGTATAGTTTTCAGGTTTTACGTCTGGCGCGTTTAGAATGTTTAAAGTCACTTTTTTAATGGTATGACAGTTTAAGGTGTTTTCAATTCTTGCATAGACGATTGTCCCTGTAGGCGCAGCATAAGACGTTGGGATTTGCTCTGCCGTATCTTGGGTTTCTGCTCCTAGTTGTGTTTTGTAATAGGTTACACTTTTGAAATTCGCTATAGACGTATAATTTGTCTTTGTTAAGTCAAATGTTGCTGTAGAGCCTGTAGAACACTCGTTGATGCTTTCGTCATTTGCAATAACTCGATTGATGCTAATTGTAGCTCTCGCCGATTCGCGATCGGGGATAATGCCATCTCCAGAAAAAGAATATTCGAAGGTATCCATTCCAGTTGCACCTGGGTTGGGCTTGTAAATTATACTTTTTCCGTCGGCAGCAATAGTAGCAGAACCTTGTGTTGGCTCAATGTCTATTTTAATAGGAGGGAGAAGGTTCTGTGTGCTGAGTACAAATTTTGGCGTCACAGTTAGATCATCGCACATGTCATAATTATAATTTGTAAGTGTTGTACAATTATAAAATTTTAAGTCTTGTGTTTGTTCTGGTGCACAGCTTCCTTGTCTTATTCTAACAGCATAGATACCCGCTTGTTGGGGTTCATAGGTATTCTTGTTATTAACGCCAGGGGCGGGTACATATGTATTGCCAGTTTTTATAAGCCATTCATAGCTTGCAAAACCTTCTGTAATTTCTAATACAACACCTGGAAGGCACTCTCCATTTTTCCTTACAATTAAAGGTATTTTAGAAAATCCAGCAAAGTATCCTCCATAACCTACAGCATTACTCCCGCCTGATAACCCAGCAGTTACAGCTTTGTCGGACTCGATTGTAACATTGCCTGTAATATTGGGAATAGAATAGGTTACCCACTTTTTTTCAGGAGTAGCATTGTCATATGGCCCATATAGAGCGTTGGGTGTGGCACCATTAACTTTAACAATAGCACCTTTTTCTGTAATGATATTGAGTTTGGTCAAATAAGATGTGTTACCAATTTGGTTAATGTCCGATATTTCATCAATTTTTGTAGGGAGATAGCAGCTTAACGGCGGTATATAATTCATTCCTCCTGTTGCTAAAGCAGATGTACTACCAGCATTCTCTTCCACACCACCCATAAGTTGGTAGACGTAGGCATTTTCTGTTGTTTTGATGTGAAGGTTGTAATGGCCGTTGCCTTGATGTTGGTAATGACTTTCAGGAACTAAAAAATATTCACCAGGATTAACAAGTGTTTTGATAGGTGAAGATGCTCCATTGACGTATATTGATGTATTTGGTTTGGTGGCGACTACTAATGCACGTTCCATTTGGTTACCTATTTTACCAAAACCTTTTACAAGTATAAATTCGTTTCCTAGTTTATCTACAGGGACAGATTGATCCATTAATATGTCCGAGCCATCGAGGAGAACTGCATTGTCCGAGTGTTGTCCGTTAAAGTTACCGTTGGTCACAGAAATAGGTTTGTCAGATACAATGTGTGCCCCTATAAAACCGCTACGATTAGTGGGATTAAGAGCTCTACCATCTATAATATATGACTCTCCTCTATTAAGATTAACTGTGAAGGAGCTTTGTTTATTACCATCCGTAAATATCAGATTTTTGTCATAACCGTCTACTGTTACCGTAGTATTATTCTCTGTGGCAATGAAGCTTGTCATAAAACCAATATTCAGACTTGTATAGGTGTTGGGTGCCATTGCGGTATAGAATTCTGTCCCAAGACCTGCGGAACCTTTTGACGTGATAATCTCCGCATGGTTAGTAACACCAAAACGAAGATTAGCAAAAAAAGGATAATCACCTTTTACAAATAGTCCCATAGTTCCTACTGTAAAAATTTTTTCTATGTCTTCTTCATTTACAATTATATAATCTCTGTTGGTAATACGGATTTTGGCAGGGCTTCCTTTTCTAATTGTAGCCTGATAGATTACTCTGTTATTATTGTATACGCTAACGACAAATGGTGTTGTAACATTAGTTGAAAGATGTAAGTATTGTTCTGCTCCCTTATTGCCTTGCCCGTCATACATTGGTGCAAACCAGTGTTCTGTATCTAGTTGCGAAAAATATTGGCTAAAGAAAAACAAAAATATAAACGCTGATAAAATTCTTTTCATTAATAAATTACTTAGGTTAACAAATGTAACGATTAATTCGCAAAAGTATTTTGAACAAAGGCATAGTTTAACAATCCGGCAGGCTTTTGTCATCCCATGATTCCTTATTTTAAAACTAATGAAAGCAAATAGGTCAAAATAACAAGCTTGTTATGAGCTAATAGCAAGCTTGTCATCGGGTGATAGCAAGCTTGTCGTCGGGTGATAGCAAGCTTGCTATTTTTTAGCCTTTGGGAAGTCGCTCTACAAGGGCGTTGCAGAGGACGACTTTTCGAAAAAAAAAAGATGTTTTTTACCTATGTTTTGTAATGTCCCAGTCCTTCTGTTTTTTTTAGAGGGATTTAAAATTAAATTAAATAATAGACCGTTTCTAATAATTTTTCAGAAGAATCCAGCTTTTTATTTGCTGCATTTTTCCAGAAGTCGGTTCGATCCACTCGGCAACGTACCAATAGCTTCCTGTAGAGAGAACGCGCCCATTGAGCTTACCATCCCAGATGAAGTTGTTGCCTGTGTTGCCTTCAAAGACAAGTTTTCCCAGACGGTCGTAGATTTTGAGACGGCTATCCGTTTTGTTTAACAATTCGGAAAGGTTAATAACATCGTTGATGCCATCGGCGTTTGGGCTAATAACATTTGGGATATTAATAAGGCTAAAATCTCTAGAAACCGCATCACAATTGTCGTTGGATTTTACATAAATAGTGTGATTGCCAAGTGTTACATTTTTGAAAACATGAGACGACTGGAAGGCCGAAGCTGCGTCGTCATCCAAAGCATATTGATAAGGCGCAGTGCCCCCGATTGCCGTCACCGTCACCGTGGAACCAGAAATATCAATGGCATCGATAATGGCTGTTGGCGCTTCTTTAACTTCTACAGTTTGGGTATAAAAGCAACCGTTATAGCCTAGTTTTACGGTGTAGACTCCCACAGGTACATTTTGAATGCTTTGTGTAGTGGCATTGTTAAAACTCCACTCATACGAGGTGAAAGCGCCTAGACCAGTAATGGGATCTTTTCCTGTACCAGCATCTAACTCTGGATAGGTTGCGTTTTTGCAAACCGTGACTTCTTTTGGAAGTTGGGTAGAGGCTTTGGGTTGTTTAAGATTAAAGCTAATGGGCGCTACGTTGTCACAAAGTCCAGATTGATGAAATCTTACATAATATGTCTGGCTGGGTTGTGTAATATCCACTTCCACCACCGAAGCTATTGCATTCTGCCTTTTACCAGCATCAGCAAATTTTTTATAATAAGTTGGCTGACCCGTGTATCCGGGAATCAAAATGTTAAGGTAGTCGGTAAGGTCAATTTTGGTTTTTCCGTCAAGGTCATTGTCGCATATCTCAATAGGCGAAAGAGTCTGATAGTTGCTTTTACTGTTTTGGTTAAAAGTAATCTTTTGCAAAGTTGGCGTACAGCTTCCTGGTTTTATCCAAATCCAAACATCTTGCGCGGCTGTATTGAATTTAATGCTGTTAATTGCTTGTGAAAAATCGGGATTATTAATATTTGACGGTGGGTTTTTGAAATATTTCACATTATAGCTTTCGGACATATTGGTTATAATCTGTTGAGAGTATGCCGCGAAATAAACTTCTGCCATACCATCCAAATCATCATCACAAATATTATTAAAAGTAGTGTTTCCTATTATAGGTAGAATTTGTAGGTCTATTGTAATGTTGCCAATCAGCTTGCATCCACTAGCGAGTTCCACTTCTACTTCGTAGTATCCCGGTTGGTTGTAGTTAACAATATATGTTGGTTGATTTTGTGCGGACGCTATGATAACGCCATCTTTTTTCCAAGTATAAGCCACTGCCGTACCTTGTGCAACAGTTGGGGTAGCGTCTATTGTATGGCTAGCGTTGGTACAAAGTGCGGTACCATTTTCTAAGCTTAAATCAGGGCCAAGGTCTTTGTTGCCTACAAAACTTCCAGCTTTTAAGAAAACAGCCGAGTCGTAAAGGCCGTTGCCTTGGTCTGCAATAACCAGTTTGATGCGATAAGTTGCGCCAGGTATTACATCGGTTGTGGCGGTTAATATTTTGGTTTCCCCATTGAAGTTGTTTGGGCTGTTTCCATAGTTGTATTGTCCAAAATATTGATCGTTAATGGCAGGGCAGCTTTCTCCGCCACCTCGTACGGTATTCGATTTTATGGGGATGTTTGTGCCTGGGATTACAGCCAGATTTTTGTAATCTGTATCGCCGACTTTCTTTATTAAAAAAGCAAATCCATCCGTATAATTACAGCTTCCACTGTCTATTGTTCTTAAATATTGTTCGGATAAGAACATGTATTCAAAAAAAATCTTAGAGCTATTACTAGACACAAAATCAAATTCTAAAACCGTTGCATTGTATGATGTGTTACCAATGCTTAAAGCATGTTCTAGGTCTGGGTCGCCACTCCAGCCAGCGTCTGTATTGCTTTGTAAGCTGTTGTTGGGGCCAATAGCAGATTTTGCTTTTCCAGTAGAAAGAATGATGCCTTCGTCTATTGCAAAGTTGCTCGTAGCTTTATTAAAAACTCCATAGCTAAGGTCATTTCCTCCGAAGTTATGTCCAGTTACGCTAATATTGCTAATGCTGATACAAGTGTTATTGGCTCCCAAAAATTTATCGACCAATTGTTGTGCATTGTAATTGGTGTCAACGTTTATGTATTGAGCTTTTCCTAAAGAATTTGTAAATACAAAACTTAAAATGAAAATAAATTTGAATACTAGATTGTTACACATTTTTTCTCAGAATTTTGGTCTGTAAAATAAGGGCTACAAAATTACAATTTTAAAATCGTTAATTAAGTTTTAGAATTAAAATAAGCCTAAGACAAAAAATCCCAAGCTTTAAAAAAACTTGAGATTCCAATAAAAAAATATATGAGAATGATTAATTGATCACTTTGGCTTGGATAAGACAGGCGCGCATTTTTTCGTAAGTGCGTTGGATATCGTTGTCCAATCCAATAGAAAAACGAATGAGTCCATCTGATAATCCCATGCTTTTTCTTTCATCTTCTGGTATTTCTGATGATGTTGAAGATCCCGATGCCGAGAATAATGTTTTATAAAAGCCAAGACTCACAGCTAGGTAACCAAGATTTTCGTTTTGCATTGTTTCCATGACTTCATTGGCTTTTTCGACTGTACCAACATCCAGTGTTAATAGTCCGCCATAGCCATATTCTTCGCGCATCATACTTTTGTAAAGTGCATGGTCTTTATGAGATGCAAGACCTGGATATTTTACTGTAAGACCATCTTTTTCGAACATTTCGGCCAAGTATTTAGCATTATGGCTATGTTGTTTCATGCGAATATGCAAGGTTCTTAGATTTTTAAGAATATTAGCCGCGCGAAGGCTGTCCATTGTTGGGCCAAGTAGCATGCAGGCACCAGAATTCACGTTTTTAAGATCATTAATAAATTCCTGACTTGCACAGACAACGCCGCCCACAGTGTCGCTGCTTCTTCCGTTTATAAATTTTGTTAAGCTGTGGATAACAACATCTGCACCCAAAGCTATTGGTGAAATACAAAGTGGTGAAAATGTATTATCAACAATGAGTTTAATATTGTGTTTTTTTGCAATCTTCGATAGAGCAGCAATATCGGCAACTTCCAAAAGTGGATTGCTAACAGATTCGCAATACAAAACTTTGGTGTTTTCAGAAATCGACGCTTCGACTAGCTCTAGATTTGTAATATCTACAAAACTGGTTTTAATGTTATAGTCGGGAAGGAAATTTTTTAAAAATGCATAAGTTCCACCGTAGATGGTTCTGCTGGAAACGATGTGGTCGCCACTTTTACAAAGTTGCATCAGTGTTGAGGTAATCGCGCCCATACCAGATGCCGTAACATTGGCGGCTTCGGTAGCTTCCATCTGTGCAAGGGCTTCTCCAAGATACAAATTGCTAGGAGAGGAGTGTCGCGAGTATAGATAGCAGCCATCGGTATTGCCTTCGAAAGTGTCGAACATTGTTTTGGCTGATAAAAAGGTGTAGGTAGAACTGTCCGATATGGAAGGATTAACACCGCCGAATTCTCCGAAATATTGTAAATCCTGAATGTTGTTGGCTGGATCAAATTGTTTCATGTAATTGTTTTTATTTACAAATATTGCAGAAAGTCTTATTTATTACAAGAATGAAACTTATATTTAGATAATATTAAATAGTTTAGGTTTAATTATAGAAAATTTTGTTTAGATTTGATTTAAAATCAAGTTTTAAGTTGAATATTTTATGAACCTAGATGATACTGATAAAAAGTTGTTGATGCTACTGCAAGAAGATGCAAAAATGACTACTAAAGAAATTGCTAACCAACTGAATTTATCTGCAACAGCCGTATATGAGAGAATTCGTAAGTTGGAGAAAAACAAAATTATCCGCAAATATGTTGCTTTGATTGATAAAGAAAAGGTCAATCGTGATTTCGTGGTGCTTTGTCATATCAAACTGATTCAGCATAAAAAAGAATATGTACAGGATTTTGAAAAAGAAATTATGGATTTGCCAGAAGTTATGGATTGTTTCCATGTGAGTGGCGATTATGATTATATTTTGAAAATCGGTGTGGCTAATATTAAAGACTACCGAAGTTTTGTGGTCAACAAGTTAACATCGCTAAAACATATCGGAAGCTCGCATAGTGCTTTTGTAATTGGTGAAGTCAAATCCACGACGGCGGTTTCTATTTAAATAAAAAAAACCAGTCGCATGACTGGTTTTTTTATGATGTATAATTTTTATAAAAATTATAAGCTAACTCTTGCAAATCCTGCAACTTTAAGGTCAGCATTCACGGATTTTACATAATCTGAAACTGACATTCCACCGTCTTTAATGAAAGCTTGGTGTACCAAAGTGTTGTCTTTGTAGAATTTCTGCATTTTACCTTTAAGGATATTATCGATAATGTTAGCAGGTTTACCTTCTTTAGTTAAGATATCTCTTTCGATTTCTAATTCTTTATCGATAGTTTCTTGAGAAACTTGAGTCTCATCAAGAGCGATAGGATTCATCGCAGCAACTTGCATAGATACAGCTTTTGCAGCTTCTTCAGCACCATCTACCTTTGCAGAAAGAGCAGTGATAGCAGCGATTTTGTTACCAGCGTGGATATAAGCACCTACGAAAGGACCTTCGATTCTTTCGAAAGCTCCGATTTCGATTTTTTCTCCGATAACACCAGTTTGTTCGATTAGTTTATCAGCAACTGTAATACCGTGGAAATCTGTAGCCAATAATTCTTCTTTAGAACCAGCTGTGATAGCCATTTCAGCTAATTCGTAAGCTAGCTCTACGAAAGCTTCGTTTTTAGCAACGAAGTCAGTCTCACAGTTAAGAGAGATAATAGCACCTAATGTGTTGTCTTCGTTAACTCTTGCGATAACAGCACCTTCAGTCGACTCTCTGTCAGCTCTGTTAGCTGCAACTTTTTGCCCTTTTTTTCTTAAGATTTCGATGGCTTTTTCGAAGTCACCTTCTGCTTCTACTAATGCCTTTTTGCAGTCCATCATACCTGCTCCTGTTGTGTTTCTTAGCTTTGCTACGTCTGCTGCTACTGGTGTGTACATATTTGTAATGATTTTTATTTAAAAAAAAGTGATATATTAGATCGTTTTTTAGCTTGGCAAAGATAATAAATTATACACAAACTAAAAAGATAGATTCTACGTTAAATAATTGTAAATGTAATTTTGTGACTTATGAAGAATTTAGTTTTACTGACTATGCTACTGATATCGGGATTATATGCTGCACAAGTAAGTGTGTTTGCAGCGCAAAGCTCAAAAGATCCGGCTGTCGTACAAGCTTTTATTGCTGCCAATCCCAAACATCCGAAAGTGCCAGAGCTTAAAAAGAAACTATCAACGATGAGTTATACTGTTACAACTTCTGGAAGTGGAAATGATGCAGAGGCCAAACCGAAAGTTTCTAAACTAACGGCTAGTAAAGTTGAAAAAAATATTAATAAATCTAAAACTTCGGAAAATGCTGAAAAAACTGCAGCCATATTAACTAACCTTTTTAATGATAATAGAAATTCTAAAGAAGCGGTTTTACAAATTGTCAATCGTTCCGCTTGTGAGTTGGTGATAAAAGTAAGTGGTAAGAAAAAATTCTATAACCTCAGTGTGCCTTCCAAAAATCAGAATTACATATTAATCGAAAAAGGAACTTATAATTTGACAACCTCTATTTGCGGTGCTTCTTATACCTCTAATAAAAGTATAAATGCCAGTACCATTATTACTTTAGGAAACAAATAAAAAATATTTTATAGAAATAACAAGGGCGACGTCGTAGCTGTCGCCCTTTATTATTTTTAAATCATAAAGAAAGTTATCCTTTATATTGTCCCATGTCGATAAACTTCTCTTGGCGGTCTTTCATTAGACGTTCTCCAGATTGTTTTGACAAAGCTTTAATATCTTTTAAGATGGTTTCTTTTACGTTTTTATAAGTTTCTTTTGGATCATAGTGTGCACCTCCCAATGGTTCTGGGATAATGGCGTCAATTAATTTTTCCTTTAACATATCCTGCGCTGTTAGTTTCATCGTTGCAGCAGCAGTTTCTTTGTATTCCCAACTTCTCCACAATATGGCCGAACAGTTTTCAGGCGAAATTACAGAATACCAAGTGTTTTCTAACATATAAACTTTGTTGCCAACACCAATTCCTAGTGCGCCACCAGAAGCACCTTCACCGATGATAATGGTGATAATAGGTGTTTTCATTTGGCACATTTCCAAAATGTTTTGGGCAATAGCTTGGCCTTGTCCGCGTTCTTCAGCTTCCAGTCCAGGATATGCACCTGGCGTATCCACTAAGGTTACAATAGGAATGTTGAATTTCTCTGCTAGTTTCATTAAACGTAAAGCTTTGCGGTAACCTTCAGGGTTAGACATCCCAAAACGACGATGTTGTCTTTCTTTGGTTGTTCTACCTTTTTGAGTTCCGATAATCATGACACTTTCGCCGTTTATCTTGATAAGTCCGCCAATCATCGCTGGGTCATCACCAAAATTACGGTCGCCATGTAACTCTACAAAGCTATCTTCGTCTGCCAAACCTTTGATGTAGTCCAATGTGTAAGGTCTGTCAGGATGACGGGATAACTGTACACGTTGCCAAGGGCTTAGGTTGCCGTATATTTTTTTCTTAGTATCAAGAATTTTATCTTCAATCTTTTTACAAGATTCTTTAACATCTACGCCACTTTCTTCACCTACTAGAGCGCATTTGTCATATTGCTCCATAAGATCTTTAATAGGCTGTTCAAAATCTAAATATTCCATTGTTCGTAAGGATTCAAGCTTCAAAAATAATGTTTTTTTACAACATCTAATTTTTTAAGAATCGAAATTTATTATTTTATGCTAGAAATAGCATGTTTAATTCGGTTAATACTTTCTTCTTTTCCAAGGATTGAAAGGATGTCCGGAACATCTGGACCTTTAAGTTCTCCAACCAAAGATAATCGCAAAGGCATCATCACTTTACCTATTCCTAGTTTTTTAACTTCTGCAAAATCATGAATGGCTTGCTTTAAAGTTTCTGGATTGAAATCTGAGTTTTGAAGTTGCTCTGCAAAAGCCGACATAAGCTCCGCTGTTTGGTCATTCCAAGCTTTTTTGCTGGCTTTTTCATCATAAGCTGTTGGCGCTTCAAAGAAAAACTTGCTGTCGTTATAGATCTCTTTAATAAAACTTGCTCTTTCTTTCATTAGAGAAACGATTTTTAATAAAGTATCATCATTCAAATTTGAGTTTTTAACTTCTTCTAATTCTTTGAATAAGCTTAAAACCTCTTCATCAGATTTCTTTAATAAATATTCATGATTAAACCAAACTGCTTTTTCTGGATTAAATCTTGCGCCCGCTTTATGAACTTTATTTAAATCAAATTCAGAAATCATATCTTCCATTGAGATGATTTCTCTATCATTGGCAGGTGACCAACCAAGAAGTGCCACCATATTGATAAATGCATCTGGGAAATAACCAGACTCTTTGTAGCCTTTCCAAACATCGCCACTTTCAGGATCTTTGAAATCCATTGGGAAAACAGGGAATCCAAATTTAGCACCATCTCTTTTACTTAATTTTCCTTTACCTTCTGGTTTTAAAATTAATGAAAGGTGCGCAAATTCTGGCGCTTCCCAACCCATTGCTTCGTATAGTAAAACGTGCAAAGCCATAGATGGCAGCCACTCTTCACCACGGATAACATGGGAAATTTTCATCTCATGGTCATCAATAATATTAGCGAAATGGTAAGTTGGCATTCCGTCATTTTTTACTAAAACTTTATCGTCTAAAGTATCTGTGTTAACGCTAAAATTACCACGGATGATGTCTTGCATGTTCATCTGGCGACCAACTGGCATTTTGAATCTCACCACATAAGGCGTACCGTCTGCTTTTAGTTTTTCCACTTCTTCTGGAGAAAGTGTCAAACTATTCTTCATGCGATTTCTGGTGAAATTGTTGTATGCGAAAACTTCTCCTTTAGTTTCAAATTCACTGCGAGTAGCATCCAATTCTTCAGGTGTATCAAAAGCGATGTAGGCATAATCCGTTTTTAAAATTTGCTCGGTATATTTATCGTAAATATCGCGTCTTTCAGATTGTCTGTAAGGGCCGTAAGGTCCTCCATGAATGGGGCTTTCGTCTGGAATAAGACCGCACCATTCCAAAGATTTCATGATGTAATCTTCGGCACCTTCCACGTATCTTGCGGTGTCGGTATCTTCGATTCTTAATACAAAATCACCACCATGATGTTTTGCAAAAAGATAGTCATATAATGCTGTTCTTACGCCCCCAAGGTGTAAAGCTCCTGTTGGACTTGGTGCAAAACGAACACGTACTTTTTCCATATTCCAAATTTAGAGTGCAAATTTAAGAAATTTGAAGTGATTTTCTTAAATTTGATTAAGTTTGTATTGATGACAAAAGTAGATAAGCAAAATAAATTATTATTTTATATTAAAGGCTATTCCCATAGGTTTTCGCCAAAACGAAATCTTGAGAAAAAGATTAATAGCTTAAGAAGATCTTTATCGAAACAAGATTTGGATACAGCGGAATATCGTGTTGACTATTATAATAAGTTGAATCAGTCTCAAAAAGTTGATCATTTTGGAACAAAAATCAAAGATTTGCTCCATCCCAAAACGCCTAAATCTTATTATTTTGATACCTATGAATATGCAAAATATTTTGATAAAGACTTATTAATCGATTATGCGTTTGGGGATGTCAATACAATTTTGCCTTTTCCGATGATTACAAAAAGTCGCCCTATATATGGTGATAATCAAAATAATATTCTTCTTAATCTGGATAAAGCTAGACATTTTGTATCAGTTGAGGATAATAAAAGATTTGAAGATAAGAGAAATAGGCTGATAGGGAGAGCAGCAGTACATCAACAGCATCGTGCTGATTTTTTCAATCAATATTTTGATAATCCATTATGCGAGCTGGGACAAGTTAATAAACATGGAGGTGATCCCAAATGGATTAAACCGAAAATTACAATTGATGAGCATTTGAAATACAAGTTTATTTTAAGTCTTGAAGGTAATGATGTGGCAACAAATCTCAAGTGGATTATGTCATCTAATTCTATTGCTGTTGCGCCATCTCTGAAGATGGAAACTTGGTATATGGAAGGAACTTTGGTTCCCAATCAACATTATATACAAATCGCCGAAGATTATTCAGATTTAGAAGAACGGTTAGAATATTTTACTGAAAATAAAAACGAAGCTTTGTCTATAATAGAAGAAGCGAAGAAATATCGATCAAATTTTAATAACAAAAAATTAGAAGATTTAATATCTTTGTTGGTTCTTAAAAAATATTTTGACTTAGTCAGTTAATTAAAAATACTTTATTTTATGTTGGAAATTGGAGAAAGACCTTGGGGAAAATACTATGTATTGGCAGACGAACCACATTATAAACTGAAACGGATCGAGGTTAATCCTGGGCAAAAATTGTCGTATCAATATCATCATAAACGCCAGGAACAATGGACGATTATAGAAGGTAATGCTACAGTAATATTGGATGATAAAGAGATTCAATTAGCTTATGGAGAGAGCGTTTTTATTCCACTAGGCGCTAAGCATAGAATTATGAATCTTACCAATAAACCTGTTGTTTTTATAGAAGTGCAAACGGGGATTTATTTTGGAGAAGATGACATTGTGAGATTGGAGGATGAGTATGATCGTTCGTGACGAAGAATCTAAATTAAAACTAAAATTACTACAATGAAAACAAAATTAAATTATTTATTGGCGCTTCTTGTTTCCACGCAGTTTTTTGCTCAAATATTAAATCCTGGAACAGAAATTGCCAAGGAAAGAAAATACTATTCTTCTAATTCGTCCTATTATTTAGTATTTCAGGGTGATGGAAATTTAGTAATGTATAATCGTGATAGAGTTGCGCTTTGGGATGCAAAAACTCAAAACCGAGGTACGAGAGCAATTTTTCAAGATGATGGAAATCTAGTTGTTTACAATAATGCTTCGGCCATCTTTGCCTCAAATACAAATGGTAGAGGAGATTTTTTAAAAATTCAAGATGATGGCAATCTAGTTGTATATGGATCGAGAGGCTCGGCGATATGGGCTTCAAAATCCCAAAATGCTAATAGCGGTTCATACTACAACGGTGTTATTAATAAAGGTAAACGATTTAATAAAGAAGAAAAAAACTATTCTGCAAGCGGAGAGTATTATTTAGTTTTTCAGCATGATGGTAATCTTGTCATGTATTATAGAAGTAAAAGTAATCCTATATGGTCAAGTAATACCCAAGGGCGTGGTGATAGAGCTGTATTTCAGCAAGATGGCAATCTAGTTGTATATGATCAAAATAATATAGCTGTTTTTGCAACCAATAGGACAAACAGAGATATTGATAAATTAACCGTACAAGATGATGGCAACCTTGTGATATATACTTATAATGATCAGGTTGTATGGTCAGCAAAGTAGAAAAAGCCCTACTTATTAAGTAAATTGTTGTTTATAATATTACTTCTAAGGATAAAAGAATAAATAAGATAGTAAGTGAAAGTAGTTTTTGATGGAGAGATCTTAGGGAAAAATTATGAATCTAGTGAATCTGGAATTTATAGAGTATCGGCAGAACTGTTAAAAAATTTGTATAAAAAAAAGGATATTGAATTAAGCTTAACAAATCATTGTTACAATCGTGATGAAAAAATTCAGTCCAAAATTTTAAAGTTTTTAAAAAACTTTAACTATAATATTCCACTTGCTAATCAGCCTGCAAGAAGAAAGTTTTTACCATTCCGAAAAGAAAAATTATTTAAGATAATTTATAAAAAAATCGGAATTTCTGATTTTCACTTACATTATGATAAAAGCTATCTAAAGGATGCTGATATATACCATTCTGTTTTTTTTCCATTTGATAAAAGACTTCAACAATTTCCTAATCTAAAGCGTGTTATAACCATACACGACATGATTCCTTTTTTGTTTCCGAATTACGACATAGGCAAACACCTTGATGCAATTATTGAAAGTATTACAGAAGATGATACCATTGTTTGTGTATCCAATCATACCAAAAAAGACCTTGTAAGATTGGCGCCTCGACTTAAAAATAATGCGATACATGTCGTACATTTAGCCGCATCTAAAGAACTTTTCTATCCCTGTGAAAATCAAAAAAAAATAGAATCTATTAAAAATAAATATGCGATAAAGGATAAATATTTTTTAAGTTTAAGCACATTAGAACCTCGTAAAAATATCGATTTTGTAATTAGAAATTTTATAAAATTTATTTCTGACAACAATATTAATGACTTACAACTAGTTTTAGTGGGAGGAAAAGGCTGGAAATACGAAACTATTTTCGAAGCCTATGAAAATGCTGAGAGCTTGAAAAATAAAATTATTTTTACAGGACATGTAGAAAATGATGAGTTAGCAAGCATATACAGTCATGCGCAATCTTTTTACTATATGTCTTTTTATGAAGGATTCGGTTTGCCTCCATTAGAAGCAATGCAATGTGGCGTTCCTGTCGTGGTTTCTAATTTGTCCTCGTTACCAGAAGTTGTTGGCGATGCTGGTATTATGTTGGATCCGAACGATAACGAAGCCTTAGTTGTAACAATGAAAGATTTATATTATGATAATAAAAAACGAAGAGATTATTCAGAAAAATCATTGCTGCAAGCTGCAAAATTTTCGTGGGAAAAAACGGCTGATGAGTATCTAGAAATTTATAAAAAAATAATTAACTAAATTTTCATTAAAAAATAAGAAAATGCATGCTTTTGGATGCGCAAGAAATACCATTTTATGGGTAATTTAAGAATACTTTATTTTATGCCAGATAGTCCTATGTCTGGAAAAGCAGGAAATACAACAAGACTTAACCAAATGCTTTCCTATCTGGAGCAACAACAACATTTGGAAGTTCACTTTGTGTCTTTACGAGATTGGGGAATGTGGCAAGACCAAGACAGACTTGCATTTAGAAAAAAATATACTAATCTGCAATTACATTTATTAGATAAGAAATCCAAAAAACATTTTTTTAAATATCTTTTTTTATATAAAATTCCTTATTTGTTTCGAAGGAATCAAATCGACTTAACCAGCTATCTTTTAAGACATAGTTTTAAAAAAATACTGAAAAAAATTGGTGCTATTGATACAGCCATCATCAGTTATGCTTCTTGGGGCGCATTAGCAGATGCCTTGCCCAATAGTACATACAAGATAAATGATACACATGACTTTATAACAGCGCAATATAAAGACAAAAGAAAAATAGTTGGAAAGCTTTTCCAAAATGAAATCGATATATTAAAAAAGTATGATGAAATCTGGACTTACTCTGTAGAAGAAGAATATATTTTTGAACAGTTTACAGAAAAGAAAGTTCAATTAATGCCTATCTCTTTTCCAGACAATATCCACAAGCATCAAGAAAATTTTAAGTATAGTATTGTCTATGTTGCCAGTGAAAACCCGCACAATGTAAAAGGCATACACTGGTTTTTAGAAGAAGTTTTGCCCTTGTTGGAAAATGTTGATATCCATATTATTGGAAAGATTAAAGATTCCATACAAAAAAAATATCCCAATGTCGTCCTATATGGAATGGTGGAAGATTTAGAAAGTTTTTACACCCAAGCTAAAGTAGCCATTTGTCCTATGTTGAGCGGAACTGGGATTAAAATAAAAGTATTGGAAGCACTTTCTTACGGGTTACCTGTTGTAACCAACAGAAGAGGAGTAGATGGATTGTTTAACAAAAAAAACAATGGCTGTTTGTATACTGACAATCCTGTAGATTTTGCTGACTATATCAAAAAATTATTAGAAAATCCAATATTTTATCAAGAAATGAAAGCCGAAACCGCGGCTTACTTCCGCAACAATCACAGCTTTAGCGCAGAGTATAAAATATTGAACAACATTTTTGAAATTAAAAAATAATGCGTAAGAAAATTCTGGTAGACTTAGAACGCCTTCGTTATCCATATTCTGGAATTGCTAATGTTTTTCGGAATTTAAAACAAGGTTTAAAAGAGCACGGCTCCGATGTCGATATTCATTTTTTTGGAAAATTCCCAAATTCTGAAAATCAACTACAATGGAAAAAATGGCATAAATTTTACGAAAAATTTAGCAGTAGATACGACATTGTACACGTTAGCCACCAACTATCTTCTTATTTTCAGAAAGATTATAAAAAAACATTAAAAGTACTCACCTTACACGATTTAAATTTTCTGCACGAAAATTTATCTGATTCTAAAAGAAAAAAAATGCTTTCTAAGGTGAATAATAATGTGAAAAATGCAGATTATATTGTTTGTATTTCCCAATATGCCAAAGAAGATTTTGAAAAAAATAAAGCTTTATTCAGCCTTAACAAACTGAAAAATATAGAAATTATTCACAACGGGATTTTGCTTCCCGAGGAAAAAATATATAATTTAGGACAATTCAATTTCTTGGAACACAAAAAATACATTATTAATATCGGTGTTTTATTTGATAAAAAAAACCAATTGTCTTTGATTAAAATGCTTCCTTATATTGAAGAAGATTTGGTGTTCATTGCATCAGGAGAAAAAGAACCTTATGCTACACAGGTAAAAGAAGAAATAAAAAAAATGAATCTTGAAAACAGAGTGCATTTTTTGAAAAATATTAGCGAAGAAGAAAAATATGCATTGATACAAAATTGCCAAGCCATGTGTCATCCCTCCATTGCTGAAGGTTTTGGAATTCCGCCTATAGAAGCTATGGCCTTCGGAAAACCTGTTTTCTTATCAAACTATACAAGTCTTCCAGAAATTGGTGGAAAAGCAGCTTACTATTTTGAAGATTTTGATCCTAAGAATATGGCAGTATTTTTTAAAGAAAACATGACGTTTTACAGAGCTAATCAACAGTTAGAGTCTGCTAAGATAAAAAAATGGGCACAACAGTTTGATTATAAAGTAATGGCCCGCAATTACTTGAATTTTTATATGAAAATATTACAATAAAAAAGCTTTAGACTAATTCTAAAGCTTTTTTATTTATTGTTATGTCCCGTCCTGAAATAGCGATACAAAAAAAATAATCGTTATTATGGAAGAAAGAAACAATTATGTCAAACGCACTCAGCGCGATTACAGTATGTCTTTTAAGTTGAACGTTGTAAAAGAAATCGAGTCTGGAGAACTCTCTACCACTGTTGCTTGCCGAAAATATGGCATCCAAGCTCGAAGCACAGTTGTGAGTTGGCTCAGAAAATTTGGTACCTTTGATTGGGAGAACCAAACGCCTTCGAATATGCCAAAGTCACCAGAACAAAAGATCATGGAGCTTGAAGCCCAAGTAAAGCTTTTGCAAAAGCAGAAGGCTTTCCTTGAGAAACAGGCTTATGTGGCTGATAAAAAAGCCATTATTTTCGATATGATGATTAACCTTGCCGAAGAGGAATATCAAATTGATATACGAAAAAACTCACCACCCGAACTATCGACTCTTTCCGAAAGGAACAAAAAGAAACCATAAGTTTCTCCTGTGAATTGTTCGGGGTGGACCGACAGGTTTATTATCGTCATTTAAAGCGAAGAGCAAAGCGGCAGCAAAGTGCACAGCAGGTTGTGGATTGGGTTGGAGAAATAAGGATTGTCCATCCCAAAATGGGTGGAAAAAAATTATATTTTCTTTTGAAAGAGAAACTTGAAATCTTAAAGATTGGCAGAGACAAATTCTTTGATATCCTAAGAGCTAACCATTTGTTAATCATCCCTAAAAGATGTTATCACAAAACAACCAATTCGTATCATCGTTTTAAGAAACATAAAAATTTAATTAAAGATTATCAATGCAGAAAACCAAATAATGTATGGGTGTCGGATATCACCTACTTGGGAAACAGAGAAAATCCTGCCTATTTAAGCTTGATAACCGATGCTTATTCTAAGAAAATCGTAGGCTTTGATGTGTCGGATTCTTTGGCTACAGCATCTTGTCTAAAAGCTTTGAAAATGGCATTGAAAAAAGAAAACACAAAGAACCTTATTCATCATTCAGACAGAGGATTACAATATTGTTCCGATGATTATCAAAAGTTATTAAAAAAGCATAAAATACGTTGTAGTATGACACAAGAATCAGATCCTTATGAGAATGCCATAGCCGAAAGAATTAATGGTATTTTAAAACAAGAGTATGATATTGATAAATCTAATGTAGATTTGAATACAAGAAAGATTTTGGTCAAACAAACCGTAAAGGTCTATAATGAGTTAAGACCGCATTTGTCAAACTATTATTTAACACCGATGCAAATGCACCAGCAACAAGATTTAATACCAAAATCGTACAAAAAGAAAAACAGTACAAATACGAATATATGTACTGTTTAAAATAAAATTTTATTGGTCTAATCCTGTATCATTTTTTCAGGACGTTACATTAAAATTCCAAAACGGTTTTCTCAATTATTTTAACACAATCCAAAAGTTGCTCCTTGGTAATTACCAATGGAGGTGCAAGACGGATGATATTTCCATGGGTTGGCTTTGCTAATAAGCCATTTTCTTTCAAGGCAACACAAAGATTCCAAGCTGTGGAACTTACGGGAGTATCGTTAATTAAAATTGCATTTAGCAAACCTTTACCACGAACATGGGTTATTAAATCTGTCTTTTGAATAAGCTTTTCAATTTCAGAACGGAAAAGTTCACCCAATTCTTGTGAACGTTCAGATAATTTTTCTTCTTCAACCACATCTAAAGCCGCAACGGCAACCGCACACGCAATAGGATTTCCACCAAAAGTAGAACCGTGTTGTCCGGGTTTAATAACATTCATGATACTATCATTTGCTAAAACTGCTGAAACTGGATACATTCCTCCAGAAAGTGCCTTTCCTAAAATTAAAATATCAGGTTGAACCTCTTCGTGGTAACACGCAATAAGCTTACCTGTTCTTGCGATTCCTGTTTGAACTTCGTCTGCAATAAAAAGAACATTGTATTTTTTACAAAGCTCAGATGCTCCTTTTAAGAAACCTGCGTCAGGAACATAAACGCCAGCTTCCCCTTGAATAGGTTCTACTAAAAATCCTGCGATATTTTGAGCTTCAGATTTTAAAACTTCTTCTAAAGCCACTAAATCATTATATGGAATTTTGATAAATCCAGGTGTAAACGGACCATAATTTTGGTTGGCATCAGGATCATTTGAGAACGAAACAATGGTAGTTGTTCTTCCGTGAAAGTTGTTTTCGCAAACGATGATTTTCGCAGCGTTTTCTGTAATTCCTTTTACTTCATAACTCCATTTTCTGGCTAATTTTACAGCTGTTTCCACTGCTTCAGCACCAGAATTCATAGGAAGAACTTTATCAAACTTGAAGAGTGAAGTAATTTTTTTCTCGTATTCTCCTAATTTGTTATTGTAAAATGCTCTAGAAGTTAAAGCCAAAGTTTGTGCTTGGTCCGTTAAAGCTTTTACAATTTTAGGATGCGAATGTCCTTGGTTAACAGCGGAATAAGCAGATAAGAAGTCATAGTATTTTTTACCTTCAACATCCCAAACATAAACACCTTCCCCTTTTTCCAAAACTACTGGAAGTGGATGGTAATTGTGAGCGCCATATTTGTTTTCTAATTCAATATAATAATTGGTATCTTGTTTCATATTAATAATATTTGGTTTTGCAAGTTAAAAAAAATGCCCAACCTAAGCTGGGCAATTTTTTAATAATTTATGAAATTTTAAATATTGTATTCGTATTTTCTGTCCATTACGAAAGATTCCATAAACTTAGTTGTATAATTTCCAGATAAGAAGTCTTCGTCATCTAGTAATTGTCTGTGGAAAGGGATTGTAGTTTTTACACCCTCAATATAAAATTCTTCCAATGCACGTTTCATTTTTGCAATTGCCTCTTCTCTTGTTTGCGCTGTTGTAATCAATTTAGCAATCATAGAATCGTAGTTAGGTGGAATTGTATAACCCGAATATACGTGCGTGTCAACTCTTACACCATGTCCACCAGGAATATTTAATCCAGTGATTTTTCCAGGAGACGGACGGAAGTCTGCATAAGGGTCTTCCGCATTGATACGACATTCTATAGCGTGTAATTTTGGATAATAATTAATACCGGAAATTGGTGTTCCTGCTGCTAATAAAATCTGTTCACGAATCAAATCATAGTCGATAACTTGTTCTGTAATTGGATGTTCTACCTGGATACGTGTGTTCATTTCCATGAAATAGAAATTACGGTGTTTGTCAACCAAGAATTCGATAGTTCCGACCCCTTCATAACCAATATATTCGGCAGCTTTTACAGCGGCTGCGCCCATTTTTTCACGAAGTTCATCCGTCATAAAAGGAGATGGTGTTTCTTCAATCAGTTTTTGATTTCTTCTTTGGATAGAGCAATCTCTTTCTGAAAGATGGCAAGCTTTTCCGTATTGGTCACCTGCGATTTGAATTTCGATATGACGAGGTTCTTCAATAAGCTTTTCCATGTACATACCGCCATTTCCGAAGGCTGCGACTGCTTCTTGGATTGCAGATTCCCAATGTTCTTTTAGGTCTTCTTCTTTCCACACCGCACGCATACCTTTACCACCACCACCTGCTGTAGCTTTTATCATTACTGGATAGCCAGTTTCTTTAGCAATTCGTAGGGCATCTTCATAAGAATCAATCAACCCGTTAGAACCAGGTACACATGGGATTCCCGCTTCTTTCATAGTTGCTTTAGCCGTAGCTTTGTCGCCCATTTTTTCGATTTGCTCAGGTGTTGCTCCAATAAATTTGATATTATTGTTAGCACAGATTCTTGAGAAATTAGCATTTTCTGATAAGAATCCATAACCTGGATGTATCGCATCAGCATTAGTAATTTCTGCAGCTGAGATAATATTTGGGATTTTAAGATAAGAATCTTTGCTCATTGCTGGGCCGATACAAACAGCCTCGTCAGCAAATCTTACATGTAAACTGTCTTTATCAGCGGTACTGTATACTGCAACCGTTTTTATGCCCATTTCTTTGGCTGTACGCAAAATTCTCATTGCGATTTCACCACGGTTTGCAATTAATATTTTTTTGAACATAATTTAATTAGTTAATTAGATGATTAGTTAATTAGATAATGAGTAGGAAACATAAAAGCTAGTAATCTAACTTCTAACTTCTAACTTCTAACTTCTAACTAAATTTATGATGGATCTACCAAGAATAAGGGTTGGTCATATTCTACTGGTGTTGCATCGTCAACTAAAATTTTAACAATTTTTCCGCTAACTTCCGCTTCGATCTGGTTGAATAATTTCATCGCCTCGATGACACAAACTACTTTATCAGAAGTTATAGAGTCTCCAACATTAACAAAAACGTCTTTGTCTGGAGATGGCTTTCTGTAAAATGTTCCAATCATGGGAGATTTTATTGTGATAAGGTTGCTGTCATCTGCTGCTGGAGCTGCTTCTGCCGTAGGGGCAGCTTGCGCAACAGCAGGAGCCGCTTGTGCAACAGGTGCTTGGTAAGCTAGTGGCTGTGATACATAACTAACTGGTTCGCCTCCTAGAGGAGTCTTGATTAGGATTTCGAAGTCCTTATTTTTATATTTTACTTCAGATACGCCTGCTTTTGCAACAAATCTAATTAGATTTTGAATGTCTTTAATATCCATATACTTGGTAAATTGATTTAAGAGTCAAAGATAATAAAAAACCACTCTATTTTGAGTAAATTGAGTGGTTTTTTATGTGTTGAATAAGATTTTTTATAAAAAATATCTTAGTTTTCTTCAGTAACTTCTACTGTTTTTTCTAATACTACTTTTCCTCTGTAGTATAGTTTTCCTTCATGCCAGTGTGCTCTGTGGAAAAGGTGTAATTCTCCAGTTGTAGCGTCTTTAGCTAATTGTGGAGCAACAGCTTTGTAATGTGTTCTTCTTTTATCTCTTCTTGTAGACGATTGTCTTCTCTTAGGATGTGCCATTACTAGTGATTTTTTTTAAATTCTATTATGAATTATTGTTATACTTAATTATTATCTTTTAATTTTCTAAGAGCTTCCCAACGTGGATCTATATCATTTGGTGACTCTTCTTCTTCTGGTTCTTCTTTGAGACTGTATTTTTCTAAAAGCTTATGATAATCATCTTCGTCTTTTAGATTGGGAGAAAGTTTTTTCATAGGTACGCTTAGGATAACGCCTTCATAAACCAACTGCGCAATATTAAAATCGCTGTCTCCTTGCGGAATCGTAATGACCTCTTCATTGCTGTCATCATATTCTTCCCCTTGTTTAACAAGAATTTTCATTTTGTGTTCGATAGGGTAGTCAAACTCGTCATTGCTAATATCGCAAGTAAGTTCTATTGTACCGTGTATATCAAACCAGAATTCTAAAAATGTTGTGTGTTTGTCTAGCAAAACATCGACTACAATTTTAGGATTTGTAAACTCTTGTTCAGTCCCGAATAAATCAAAGAACGCCTGATTTACTTCAAATTTAAACTCATGCTTTCCAGTCTTTAAACCAGTAAATGCAATATTATAGTTTTTGAATTTGTCCATAAAATTCGGTTTGCAAAAATAATTTAATTTTTTTAAATAACAAAATAAATTGAATCAAAGTTTTTCTGTTTCAGTTTATTGATTAGTTTTCTTCAAAGGGAAGGTCTTCATCAAAGTTGTCTTTCGCATTCACCGCTCTTGGCTTCAACTTGCCTTTCTGAAGCTCAATATAATCCATTCTGTTTCTATAGATCTCGATTGCGGCAAATATAGCTTCTGTAAAACTCTGTTCGTCTGCAAGATTTTTCCCTGCAATATCATAGGCAACACCATGATCTGGCGATGTTCTTATTATCGGTAATCCAGCAGTGTAATTAACGCCTTCTTCGTAAGCAATGGTTTTGAATGGTGCTAAACCTTGGTCGTGATACATTGCTAAAACAGCATCGAATTTTTTATATTTTTCTGGCTGGAAAAAGCTGTCAGCAGGATAAGGCCCAAAGGCCAAAGTTCCTCTGTTGAAAAGTTCTTCGATGGCTGGTTGGATAATTTCGATTTCTTCTTTCCCGATTACGCCACCATCACCCGCGTGAGGATTGAGTCCCAAAACTGCAATTTTTGGCTTTTCAATCTGGAAATCTTCAATTAAAGTTTTATTAAGTTGTTGTACTTGCTTTATAATTTTCTCTTTAGAAATATTTTCTGCAACATCTTTCAAAGGTATATGATGCGTTGATACGGCAACCTTTAGATCGTTGGTTATTAAAAACATAACACCTTTTCGGCCAGCCTTTTCTTCAAAATATCCAGTATGCCCTGCGTGTTGGAAACCATATTTCAACATTTCGTCTTTGTTGATAGGCGCGGTTACCAAAACATCAATTTCACGATTTAGCAAAGCTTCGGTTGCAGCTTCTAGTGACTGAATGGCAAATTTGGTTGATTCTTCTGTCGGAACGCCAAACTCAATATTAGAATTATCTTTAGTAAGATTAAGCATATTGATTTTGCCATTAACGGCTTCTTTTACATTTTGTATGTAATTGAAATTAAGATGCTGTAATTTGAAAATATTTTTTTGATAAGTAAACAATTTACCAGAACCAAAAATGATAGGGGTGAAAAAATCGGTAATCGCCTTGTCTTTTAAAGATTTCATAATGATTTCTGGACCAATCCCATTGAAATCACCTATCGAAATGCCCACTCTTACTTTATGATGCTTAGCACTCATTTTATTATCTTTGAATATTATTTTGAACAGCAAATTTACATTTTTTAGAATTAAGCGCTGTTGTTATCGAATAAAGAATTAGTTTAAGTTTAATTTAGATTGAAAAAATAAAATGTTTACAGGAATTGTAGAGGCAACTGGAAAGGTGCAGAAAGTGGAAAAAAATGGAACAAATGTTGATTTCACGCTGGAATGTGATTTTGCAAATGAGTTGAAAATTGACCAAAGTCTTGCGCATAACGGCTGTTGTTTGACAGTGGTAGAAATTGCTGCGCCTCAATATAAAGTAACAGCCATCGACGAAACTTTAGAGAAAACGAATCTCGGAAAATGGACTGTAGATACAGAAGTCAATCTCGAACGTTGTTTGAAGTTTGAAGGTCGTCTGGATGGTCATCTTGTGCAAGGTCATGTTGATAAAACAGGAAAAGTTGCTAAGATTGAAGACTTGGATGGAAGTTATTTTGTGACAATTTCCTATGAGGAAGAGGTTAACTATACAACAGTTCCGCAAGGTTCTATTACTGTTAATGGTATAAGTTTGACAGTGGCAGATAGTCAGCCGAATCAGTTTTCGGTTGCGATAATTCCATATACATGGGAGTTTACAAATATGAAACATATTAAAGTAGGTGATGTTGTTAATCTAGAATTTGATATCATTGGAAAATATATTTCGAAATTGATGCAAAAACAGAATGTCATTAAGTAATTATAAAGGCTATAGTCTCCGGAATAGGATTTTTATCGGATTTTTAATTGTCTGTCTGTTGAGTACAGTTGGCTCAGCATTTTTGTCGTACATGGTATTGCGTGATAATGCGATGACACAAAGTAAAATCGATAAGCAAAGTAAGTCCGAGGCTCTTATGGCATCTTTGGATTATGCACTGAGTCATACCGAGGTTAAAGCGAATGATTTGCCAAAAGTTTTAGGTAACAAAATTTTTGAAATTGCAGATATTAACAAACATGATATTATTGTTTATGACCTTAATGGTGACTATTTGCTTTCCAATAAAGATGCTCAGCTTATTCCACAAAAAAAGATTCCCAATGATATTCTTGCAAAGCTTAAAAAAGACGGCCTTCAATATGATAAAACGGAGTATGATAAGAAGTTAAAAGCTGATGTGACCTCTTCTTATATGGTTCTCAAAAACAATATGTTGGAAAGCATTGGTTATGTATATTTTCCATTGTATCATAATGAAGATGTTTATTTGCAAGTATTCAACCGCTATTTAGGATTCATTATTTTGATTAATGTTATTATCATTTTGGTCGGCGCATGGATCAGTTGGGTGACTTCTAATAATTTAACAAAAAAAATAACGCGTTTCTCGAATATTATAAACTCTGTAAATCTTTTTGATGACAATATTCGTCCAATCCGTTATTACCGAAATGATGAACTCAATGGTCTTGTGAAGGCTTACAATAAATTAATTGCGGAAATCCAGGATCAACGAGAAAAACTTCAGTACAAAGCCTCAGAAGAAGCGTGGCGCGAGATGGCAAAACAAGTGGCGCATGAGGTGAAAAATCCGCTGACACCGATGAAGTTGACGATTCAGAATTTCGAGCGCAAATTTGACGCAGAAGATCCTGAAGTAGAAACTAAAGTGAAGCGAATGTCGAAAGTTATCGTTGAACAGATTGACCTTATTTCCGAGGTAGCATCAGCGTTTTCCGAGTTTGCAAAACTTCCACAACGTAACGATGTGGAGTTTGATGTGGTTAGCGAAATTAAAAATGTGACCAATGTGTTTTCTTCCAATCGTATTTATGTTCATTCTAACAAAGAAAGTATCATGGTTTCGATGGATAAGATTTATTTGACAAGGATTTTAACGAATCTAATATCAAACTCCATTCAGGCTCAAGATTCAAATCGTAAATTAATCGTAAATGTTGACATAGAAAATATTCATAAAAAATTAAAAATCAATGTTGAAGATAATGGAGTAGGGATTCCTGAGGAAAAATTAGTGAAAATTTTTGAGCCTAATTTTACAACAAAAAGCTCCGGGATGGGACTTGGACTTACGATGGTCCGAAAGATGGTTGAAGATTATGGCGGCGAAATTACTGTGAAATCCGAAGTTGGCAAAGGATCGAAATTTACGATTATGTTGCCAACGAATATGTAAATAATATAAGAAATGAATGTTTTTCGTTTTCAGCAATTTGATATAAAACAAGATTCTGAGGTTTTTCGTGTCGGTACAGATGCTGTATTGTTAGGTGTTTTGGCAGATTTAGAACATGCAAAAAACGTTTTAGAAATTGGTACGGGGACAGGTGTTATTGCGATGATGTTGGCGCAGCGTTTTCCTCAAACTAATATTTTAGGTGTTGATGTTAATCGGATAGCTGTAGGATTAGCTTCTTCAAATTTTAAAGCCTCGCCATTTGCAAATCGTTTAACAGCAGAATTAAAGGATATTAAAACTTTTGATTCTGAAATGAAATTTGATGCCATATTTTCCAATCCGCCTTACTTTCAAGTTAACTCTTCTTCCAAAGATGTTGTTGCTCGTCAAAAAATTGAACTAGATTTTAAAACATTAATTCAATCATCTTCTAAATTATTGAATGATTCTGGGAAGTTAATCGTCATCATTCCTAGACAAGATGAAGAAGTCTTTATTTCCTTGTGTGAAAAGGAAAATTTGTTTTTACAACGAAATGTTTCGATAAGAGGAATTGTTGGAGGAGAAGTACGACGTTCTGTTTTAGAATTTTCAAAATTGAAAGCAGATCGTATTATAAAAGAAGAATTTGTTATTGAAAAATCACCCCGTCAATATTCGGATCAATATTTAGAATTGACTAAAGATTTTCATCTTTTCAAATCATAAAAAAAGCACCAATTTTAGGTGCTTTTTTATTTTTTTAATCTCTCAAATTTTATTCGAATAATTCCGATGTGTCCAGAACGCTAACTTGTCCATTTTCGCAACGGATAGCTTCGCCAGGGAAATTTTGTATCATGTGGTAATCGTGCGTTGCCATGACTACGGCACAGTTGTTTTCTGTTGCGACATTTTTAAGCAACGTCATAATGTCATTAGATGTTTCAGGATCAAGGTTTCCGGTTGGTTCATCAGCGAGAATAAGCTGAGGATGGTTTAATAAAGCTCTTGCAATTGCCACACGTTGTTGTTCGCCACCAGAAAGTTGGTGTGGCATTTTGTGTTTTTTGGTTTTCATCCCAACGCTGGAAAGCACCTCGTTAATGCGATCTTCCATTTTAATTTTATCAGTCCAACCTGTTGCTTGTAGAACAAATAGAAGGTTTTTTTCAATATTTCGGTCTGTTAAAAGTTGAAAATCTTGGAACACAATTCCTAGTTTTCTTCTTAGATTTGGGATGTCTGATTGGCGAAGTTTGGCAAGGTTGAAACCAGCAACTTCACCATTGCCGCCTTGCAACGGAAGATGTCCGTAAAGAACCTTTAGTAAAGAACTTTTTCCGGCACCTGTTTTTCCGATAAGGTAACAGAATTTTCCTTTCTGGATATGGAGGTTGACATTGTTAAGAACTGTAAAATTCTTCTGTACAATTTTGGCATTATTAAGATTGATAATGTTTTCTCCGCTTTCGTTTCTATGTGGCATAGTTAAAATCTTGTGTATTAAACTTCGATGAAATCGAATAATATCCCAAAAATAAGGAAAACTTTTGGCCTAAGTTTAACTTTTATAACTTTTTAACAACAAAAAATGCTTGAAAGATTCGCTTTCAAGCATATTTTTGTATATGATAATTAAAGAAAATTATCTCTTAGCGCGTGCCGCACTTACAGTTAATCTCTTTCTGCCTTTCGCTCTTCTAGCAGCTAATACTCTTCTACCGTTAGGTGTAGACATTCTTTCTCTGAAACCGTGTTTGTTTCTTCTCTTTCTCTCCGATGGTTGGAATGTTCTTTTACTCATCACTAATATATTTAGTTCGTAATTATCTTTTGATTTTCAGATTGCAAATATAGGACTTTTATTTATTAGCGCAAATCATTTTTAAAAATTATTTCAAAAAATATTAATACTTTTTATAAAGTCTATTTCAAAAGGCTTTTCGTAAAATGTGTAATTTTGAAAACTCACATATTTAAAAAAAATGACTGTACTATATTCTGTCTTTATTGAATTATTTATACTTGTTTTTAAGTTGCTTGCACTGTTCAACGCAAAAGCTAGAAAAGGCTTGTTGGGGCGTCGCGCTACTTTGGGCTTGGTAGAAAGTAATTTAAAAAATCAATCAGTTATTTGGATGCATGCCGCTAGTCTTGGAGAATACGAGCAGGGTTTGCCTGTTTTGCAGCAACTTAAAACAGAGTTTCCTGATTCTAAAATTCTTGTAAGCTTTTTTTCGCCATCAGGTTATGAAAATGTGATTAAAAAAGATAACCCCGCAGACTTGTTGATCTATTTGCCTTTCGATAGACGAATGACGATGAAGCGATTGGTGGATCAAATGGATGTTGAAATATTCTTCACGGTTAAATATGATTATTGGTATCATTTGCTAAGGGTTTTAAAATCAAAAAACACCAAAGTATTTGTTGTGTCGGCTTTGTTTTATGAAGGTCAGGTTTTTTTTAAAATGTATGGTAATTGGTTCGTGAGACAGCTTAAGACTTGTGTTGCTTGGATTTTTCATCAAACAGTTGCCAGTTCCGCGCTAGCAAAAAGTGTAGGTTTGGATCAATCTTCGGTTACGGGCGATACACGATTTGATAGGGTGAAGCAACTTGAAAAAAGAGATAATCATATTCCGCTGATATCGGAGTATATTTTTGATCGTAGATGTGTTGTTGTAGGGAGTTCTTGGGAAGCCGAAGAAAAGATTGCGCAGGTTTTGCATAAAAAATTACCCAAGACAAAGTTGATTATTGCGCCCCACGATTTGAAACGCGTTCATCATCTCAAAACATTATTTCCAGAAGCTTTGTTGTACAGCAATATCACCAAGCAAACAAAATTAGATGCTAATGTTTTGATTATAGATAGTATTGGCTTGTTATCAAAACTCTATTCTTATGCAGATGTTGCGGTTGTTGGAGGAGGTTTTCATAATGCAGGTCTTCATAATATTTTGGAAGCGGCGGCATTTGGGATTCCGGTGTTTTTTGGTGATCAATACAAAAAAAATCCAGAGGCGGATGCTTTAATAAAAACGAATGGCGGAAAAAGTTTTTCCGATGAATTTGCTTTAGCGGGTTTTGTTGAAGAATTAATTAAAAGTGACAATAGAACGCCAGTAGGAGAAATCTCAACATTGCACGAAATGGCAGAAAATGCTAGATTCTTTGTAGAATCGCAGCCTGATGCTACCAAAAAAATAATGTCAAAAATTCTTTCTTACTTTCCAGAAAAGTCAACTAATTAAATAGTTTGGAATATTTCATAAAGCCGTTCATAGCCCAGTTTGCGGTGTAATACAAAGATTTAATCGTCGAAAAATTCATGTGTTCTTTGTAAACCAAATATTGGTCTTTGATGATGTTTTTTTTATTTCTAGAAACGCTGGTGGGATGCATTCTGTATTTTGCCATCGTTTTGGGAAGTGGTTGGCCTTTTTTAATTTTTTTGAGAAGATTAAGCCACATGACATGATCTTCGCGTTTGCTTCCTTTTGGGAAATATTCTTTACCAACTCTTGACGAATCGTACATTGAGGAGAGTAAAGAAAGACGGCACGTTTTCAACAAATTCTCAAAAGTAACAACAATATCCGCTTTAAAATCATCAATCTGCGGAATCATATTTTCGTTACAGCGCGCATAATTGGAATACGCAAGTTCTGCTTTTTCTTGTTTCATAAAGCTGGTCATTTCTTCAAGGAAACTTGGTTCCCAAAAGTCATCAGCATCCAAAAAGGTGATGAATCGTCCAGTGGCTTTTTCTAGAGAAAGATTTCGGGCATGTCCAGCGCCAGCATTTTCTTTGGATTTTATCAGGATAATTCTTGGATCCTTGTATTGTTCGATGATTTCCACGGTTTTGTCCGACGATTTGTCATCGGTAATTATCCATTCCCAATCCGTTAAGGTTTGAGATAGAACGGATTGTATCGTTTCTGTGATGTATTTTTCAGAATTGTAACTCGGTGTGATAATCGAAACTTCGGGCATTCTGTGTTTTTTGCAAATTTAATAATATAAAAGAAAAGAGACTGCCCTTTTGAGACAGCCTCTTAATTTTATTTTGAAATCTCAGCTTTCCATGTGATACCGCTGATGTCGGTTAATATAATTTGATGAACAGGTTGGTTGATTTCAAAGTTTAAATTCGCTTTTGCGCCAAGTGGAAATAGCAAACTGTGTTGGTGTGGTTTTATTTTCGCAACATAATAATTGTGGATTTGTTCCTTTTTTAGATTGCTGAGATCTTCCATGTTTAAGGATTTAACGGTGTTTCCCAATCGATCTGCAAAATCGATTTTTATTAAAAAAGATCCGTAAACATCCGCGCCTTCAATTCTCATAACATCAAAACTGACTTTGTTTTCAATTTGTTTCAAATTCGTGATTTCCAACTTTGGCTTTACAGATTTGTTGTGAAGTTTTCCGTAAACACCACCATGGAAAACTTGGTTTGTGTAAAGTGTTAGTCCGAATATTAAAAAACTGATGGCTAAAAATGCTGTGTAGAATTTTAAATTTAATTTTTCATTCCATGTTTCTTCGTTTAGAATGAAAGTTTTGGAAAGTCCATCAATCGAAAATTTGCCACCACCCAATTGAAATAAAGTAAATCCTCCAGCAATTCCTAAAACGCCAATTTGCCATTCGTCAAGGCAAGTTGTCCCAATCCATCCAGAACCGAGTAAAATGCCCAGAGCTAAAGACATTACAACAAGGCTGTTGAGTCGGGTTTTGTAGCCGAGCATTAATAACAATCCTACGATGCCTTCAACAATGGTGAAAATCCACATTTTTGTAAGAAGAATTTCAGGATTGCTGACAAGGTATTCTATTAAAGGTTTTATAAAAAGGGCATTTGGCAGAAAATGGTTGAATTTTTCGCCAATATATCCAGGAACTTCAGGGTCGAGTTTGTTTTCTAAAATTAGGCGGCGCCAAAATGCGGAAAAATAAGTCCAGCCAATTACCAGACGAAGTGCTAATCCTGCATTGGGAAAAGCATTTGTAAGAGTTTTGTTCATAATGTTTTATTTAATTAAATGATTTTTTTTCAGAATAATTAAATTAAAACATGGCGATTTTGAGTTGGGAATAAAGTAAGAAAAGACGTGGTTTTGCGAGTTTTTGAGTTTCGCTGAAAAATTTCGTATTTTCTTTGGAGTGTATGTGTTTTACAAAATTGTTGACCGTCGGAAAATCTGGGTGAGTGAATTTTGAAAAGTTTTTTAAGCTTTTAACAATTTGCTCATTTTCGGTTTTGTCACAATTAGAATATTCAAAAACTTGAGATTTATTCGGCGATGTTTTATCAAAATTGAAATCTTGCTGTGTTGCAAAATGCAATATGCTTGCTTTCATATTACAAGGCGAAAACAAAATTCCAATTAAAAATAAAATACGCAAGAAATTTCTCATCCGTGCAAAAGTAGGCTTTTATAACGCTGTTGCAAAGTTTTCATGCTTTCTTAATATTATAAAATTAGTTAAATATGCAGCAAATTGGTTATCTTTGGAGGTCTTTTTAGAAGTTCATAAATCAAATGTGATTCTAAATATTATCTGAAATTTTGGATTTTATCAGAAAAAATATTTTTTAAAACCGATTTGTTTAAAAAATTATATCTTTGCAAAGTGGTTTTTAAAGATGTTAATGTTTGGTAAAGTCAGGATTGATAGAATTATTAACTACCAAATATTATTTTAACAGTGTTTTACGATCATCAGCAGATTGAGCAGAAGTGGCAAAAGTTTTGGGAAGTAAACCAAACTTTCAAAACATCAGACGCAACTTCAAAGCCGAAATTTTATGTACTAGATATGTTTCCGTATCCGTCGGGAGCTGGGCTTCATGTGGGACATCCACTCGGGTATATCGCGTCAGATATTTATGCGAGATTCAAAAGGCATCAGGGTTTTAACGTGTTGCATCCTGCTGGTTACGATAGTTTTGGATTGCCAGCTGAGCAGTACGCGATACAGACCGGGCAACATCCAGCATTAACAACGGAGCAGAATATCAATAGATATGAGCAGCAACTTAAAAAAATAGGTTTTTCGTTTGACTGGAGTCGCGAGATTCGGACGTCTGATTCGTCTTATTATAAATGGACGCAGTGGATTTTTATTCAGTTGTTTCATTCATGGTATAATAAATCAACCGATAAAGCAGAGCCTATTTCCACATTAATTCAACATTTTGAAAAGAATGGAACTTCGGGGCTTAATGCTAATCAAAACGAAGTTTTAGATTTTACAGCTGAAGAATGGAGTGCAGCTTCGGAAGAAGATAAACAAGATATATTATTAAATTATCGTTTGGCGTTTCGTGCGGAAACAACCGTTAACTGGTGTCCTGCATTGGGAACAGTTTTAGCGAATGATGAGGTTGTTGGTGGTAAGTCAGAGCGTGGCGGATTTCCAGTGTATCAAAAGAAAATGATGCAATGGAGCATGCGTATTTCAGCTTATTCTGAACGATTATTGCAAGGTCTTTCAACTTTGGATTGGCCACAACCTTTGAAAGATTCTCAGGAATATTGGATTGGGAAATCTCAAGGCGCAAGAGTTAAATTTGAAATTGAAAACCAAGATGCTGACAACAACTACATCGAGGTTTTCACAACGCGTCCTGATACAATTTTTGGTTCGACATTTATGGTGTTGGCACCAGAAAATCCTTTGTTGGAAACAATTACAACCGAAGCTCAAAAGGCAGAAGTAGAAAATTATATTACTGAAACTTCTAAGAAAACGGAGCGTGACCGTATGACAGATGTTAAATCTGTTTCGGGAGCGTTTACGGGAGCTTATGTTTTTAATCCGTTTTCGGGGAAGAAAATGCCGATTTATATCTCGGATTATGTGTTGATGGGTTATGGTACAGGTGCTGTAATGGCGGTTCCGGCGCATGATGAGCGCGATCACCGTTTTGCAAAGAAATTCGGTTTAGAAATTATTGAAGTGGTTGAAGGTGGTGAAAATATCCAGCAAGACGCTTTCGTTGGAAAAGACGGAAAATGTATTAATTCCGATTTCTTAAATGGATTAAACTTTGATGAAGCTAAAACAAAAATCATTGAAGTTATTCAGGAGAAAGGCATAGGTGAAGGAACGGTTAATTATCGTCAGCGTGACGCAATTTTTTCTCGTCAACGTTATTGGGGCGAGCCAGTTCCTATTTATTTTAAAAACGATTTGCCATATACATTGCCAGAATCTGCACTTCCGTTGGAGCTTCCAGAGGTTGAAAAGTATTTGCCAACAGAAGATGGCGATCCGCCATTAGGAAATGCAAAAGATTTTGCTTGGGACGAAGCCAATCAAAAAGTTGTTTCTGTGGACTTGATTGACAACGAAAAAGTTTTCCCAATCGAATTGTCAACAATGCCAGGTTGGGCGGGCAGTTCTTGGTATTTTTTAAGATATATGGATCCGCATGATAATGAGGTGTTTTGCAAAAAAGAATTATCAGATTATTGGGGGCAAGTCGATTTGTATATCGGTGGAAGCGAGCACGCAACAGGACATTTGTTGTATTCTCGTTTCTGGAATATGTTCTTAAAAGACAGAGGGTATATTGAACAAAATGAACCTTTCCAAAAGTTGATTAATCAAGGGATGATTTTGGGAATGAGTGCTTATGTGTTTAGAATTGATGGAACTAATACGTTTGTTTCTAAAAGTTTAGCAAAAGAGCATCAAACTCAAAAAATCCACGTTGATGTTGCATTGTTAAAAGCAACGTCGGATGAGCTGGATACAGAGGCGTTTAAGACTTGGCGACCAGAATTTGCTGATGCTGAATTCATCTTAGAAGATGGTAAATATATCACCGAGCGCGAAGTGGAAAAGATGTCCAAATCGAAGTTTAATGTGGTAAATCCTGATGATGTTTCCGAAGAATATGGAGCAGATTGTCTTCGTCTTTATGAAATGTTTTTAGGCCCGTTGGAGCAATCAAAACCATGGAACACACAAGGTCTAAGTGGCGTTTATGGATTTTTGAAAAAATTCTGGAATCTTTATTTTGAAGGCGATGATTTCGAAGTAACAGATGAAGAGCCAACCAAGGCCGAGTATAAAGTCTTGCATACTTTGATAAAAAAAGTTGTTTACGATATTGAGAATTTTTCATTTAACACGTCGGTATCATCTTTTATGATTGCAGTTAACGAGTTGCAGAAACTGAAATGTAACAAACGTGCAATTCTAGAACCTTTGGCGGTGATTATTTCACCTTATGCGCCACATATCTGTGAAGAATTGTGGAAGCTCTTAGGACATAATGAAAGTATTGAATATGTGAAGTTTCCAAAATTGAACGAAGCTTATTTGGTGGAAGATGAAATCGAATATCCAGTAAGTTTTAATGGAAAAATGAAATTTAAATTAGCGCTTTCGGCAAACTTAAATACGCAAGAAATTGAAGCGATTATTATGAAAGAAGAGCGCGTGCTTAACTTTTTGGGAGGGCAAAGTCCTAAAAAATTGATTATTGTTCCTAAAAAAATCATTAATATAGTGCTTTAAAAAAAGAATATTGATGCAAATTAAATACCTGTTTAAGTATTTGAAGTGTTTCGATTTTAAAAAAATATATTTAAAATATTACGATATAAATCATAGAGGAAAATAAATAGATGAAGATGTAATAAAAAAAAAAAGAAAAAATATTAATTTAATAATTAGGAAGTGCATATGTCTTATGTAAATTAGTTGTTAATTATTGTTTAAGTATTGCATTTTTAATTTATTTGACTTTATTTTACACAATTAAAATTTATAACAATTATAATTTAGTTTAATATGGAAATGAATGTTTCGAACACAGATGAGCAAGTGATTGCTAAAAAAAAGGGAGGCCTTAATCCGGCTATAATTTTACCAATTCTTTACTTAGTTGCTTTAGCTATTTATTTATTAGTACTAGGTAATCCGTCTAACTTTGCTGCTAACCCAAAAGTAACGGGTGCATCAGTAGCTTTTTCGGAGGTAGAATCTAAAGAATTACACCCAGAAGGATTTATGGGTATTATCTACATGGGTGGTCCAGTAGTACACGTTCTTATCCTTTTCATGCTTACAGTAGTTGTGTTCTCGATCGAGCGTTTCTTAGTATTAGGGAAAGCTGCAGGTAATGGTAACTTAGATAACTTTGTAATGAAAGTTAGAAGCTTACTTAACCAAAACAAGATTGATGAGGCTATGGAAGAGTGTGACAGACAAAAAGGTTCTGTTGGTAATGTTGTTAAAGAAGGTCTTACGACTTACAAAGCTTTAGCAAAAGACAACACGCTTAACAAAGAGCAAAAAATGATCGCTCTTAACAAGTCAATCGAGGAGGCTACAACTCTTGAAATGCCAATGTTAGAAAAAAACATGAACATTCTTTCTACATTAGGTACAGTTGCAACTCTTATTGCACTTTTAGGTACGGTAATCGGGATGATTAAGGCGTTCCACGCTTTAGGTTCTGGGGGGGGTACACCTGATGCTGCTGCGTTATCAATCGGTATTTCTGAAGCACTTATTAATACGGCTTTAGGTATTGGTACTTCAGCTATCGCGATTATTTTCTACAACTTCTTTACTTCTAAAATTGATGGTTTAACTTATAAGATTGACGAAATCTCTATGAGTATCCAACAATCTTTCGCTGAGTATAACTAAGAAAAACTCAGTTAAATAAAAATTGCTAGCTGCAATTTGTAGTTCAAGAAGTTAGTTAAAGAAATAATAATAAAATGGCGAAAATTAAACCAAAAAGACATGGAGTAGTAACCGACATGACAGCAATGTGTGATGTTGCCTTCTTACTGCTTACATTCTTTATCTTGACCACTCAGTTCAAAAAACCTGATGTGGAGCAAATCAAACCGCCATCCTCAATATCAGAAAAATTGTTACCTGATGCAAGTCTTATGACCATCAACGTAACACCAGAAGGTAAATTCTATTTTACACCAGTAGATAACGGCTCAGAAAGAGTACAATTATTAGAAAAAATGGGTGCTAAATACGGAATGACTTTCGACGATAAAGAAAAGGTGGCATTTGCAAAAGTGCAAACAGTCGGTGTTCCGATGAATCAGCTGAAAGGTTATTTGAAACTGAGTGATGATCAAATGAAAACTTTTAAAGCAGATAAAGGAGTGCCTTTGGATAGCGTTAATAAGCAAGTTATCGATTGGGTAGAACAAAGTTTGGCTGTTAATCCTAGTTACAAGTTAGCTATCAAAGGAGACGTAACAACAAAATATCCAAAAGTTAAAGACTTATTTGAAGGCTTGAGAGATATAGATTTTCTTAAGTTTTGGTTAATAACATCTCAAGAAGGGAAATAATAAATAGAAATGGCAGAAGTACAAGTACAAGAAAAAGGCGGAAAAGGCGGTAAGGTACGCTCCAAAAAGCAGAATACCAGAGTCGATATGACGCCGATGGTGGACTTAGGGTTTCTATTGATTACCTTCTTCATGTTTACCACAACATTCAGTAAGCCTAATGTGATGGATCTTGGTCTTCCGGCAAAACCGAAAGATAAAAACCAGACACCACCGGATACTGAGATTAAATTGAGCAATTCGATCTCAATTATTATTGGGAAAGATAATAGAGTTTTCTATCATCAACAAGATCAAGCAGGTCTTAACGACGAGACTTTGAAAGAGACAACTTATGATAGAGAAGGGATTACTAAGATAATAGAGCAAGCAAAAGCTGGTGCGGCAGATCAAAATATGTTTACAGTGATCATTAAGCCAACAGATGATGCAGTATATAAAAACTTTGTAGATATTCTTGACGAAATGGCAATTACTAAAAACGAAAGATATGGGGTTACCGATATCAAACCTTGGGAAGTTGCTATTTATAAAAAGAAAGTAGGAGAACAATAATCTTCAGCTACAAATTAATTCTTAAATATTAAGAAAATGTCAGACAATTCAAATTACAATCCAGATAATCTATCATTAGATGAGATTGTATTTCAGAATAGAAATAAGGAGTATGGTGCTTATGAATTAAGAACAGACTACCCGAAATTATTGACTAAGTCATTCATTTTAGGAACTGTTTTCTTCTTCCTTGCTGTTGTTACACCTTTTGTTTATCTGAAAATTCAACAGATGAACGCTAAAGAAGCCACTGAAGTTGATGCGAATCTTATTGAGATTTTGCCAGATCAACCAGTCTTAGAACAACCTAAAGAAGAGGAACCACCTCCACCACCTCCACCAAAAGAGGAGCCAGAGAAGATTGAAATCATTCAGAATGTTGTTCCTGAGCCTAAGAGAGAACCAAAAGTAGAAACGCCTCCACCGCCAATTACAAAACAGCTGGAGACAACTACAGGTCTTATTAATCAGGAAGGGGTTAAGAAGCCAGATTTCACACCGCCACCACCACCACCATCTACTGGTAAAGGTGTTACGATAGAGGCAAAACCAGCTGTTAGTACAACAGAAGTGTATGCCGAAGTAGACCAGTCAGCGGAATATCCTGGTGGTCTTGCGAGCTTCCGTAAATATGTTGGCGAGAATATTGATTCTTCTAACATGGAAGGTGAAGGACAATTAACTGTTAAGTTACGTTTTATCGTTGAAAGAGATGGTTCTGTTTCTGATGTTAAAATAACGCAAAAATCAGGAAATTCTGATTTTGATTCTGAAGCAGTAAGTGTTGTTAAGAGACAAAAGAAATGGAAACCAGCTAAGCTTAACGGCGAAAGTGTGAGATCTTATTTCTCTATTCCAATTACAATGCAATTTCAATAATTAGCATTTATTAACATAAGAAAGAGAGGCTTCGGCTTCTCTTTTTTTGTATCTTTGTTTTTATGATGTTTAATTGGTTATCAGTGGTTACCGGATTCTTTTATGCCGTTTTAGGTGTTGTGGTAATTATTTATAAATTTTTTGTTGTCCCAATAGAACCCAATTTAGCTTATCCTTTGGGTGCACTTTTGGTGGCTTATGGAATCTTTCGTATTTTTCGTGCTATTAAAAAAATTAGAGAAAGCCGTTATGAAGAATAGTTTTTTAATAGTTTTCAGTTTTTTTATTATTTTTTCTTGTAATAAATCAAAATCTGAACCTTTGGATACGCCCGCTCAAGGTACAATAACCATGGAGGCAGACGAGTCTTTCAAAAGTGTTGTTGAAGCACTAACAGAACGTTACATGGCGCTGAATCCGAGTACAAAGATTAATGTTACTTATAAAAAAGAAGATTTAGGCTTTCTGGATTTATTAGATCGAAATACAAGGCTTGTTGTAATGTCTCGTAATTTGACTAAATCAGAAAAAGAAGCTTATGATAAGAAGATTGATTTACCTTGGCAACCAGCGAAATTCGCGGCTGATGCATTGGTCTTTGTGGTTTCTAAAAATAATACATCACTAAAAGAGCTTTCTGTTGATGATATTAAACAACGAATTTCATCTGATGAAAAAACTTTAATTTTTGACGGTGCCAATTCTAGTAATATTAATTTTATTGCTCAAGAATTTAATGTTAAAGCATCAGCTTTGAAATATTCTGTTATTAAAAGCAATGAAAATATTGTTAAAGAATTAGACAAATATCCAGAGAAAATAGGGGTAATTAGTCTTAATACAATTTCCAGACCTTATGGTGAAGAAGCTATTAGACTCCGAGAAAAGATTAATATTTTGCCTATAGTTGATAAAGGAGTGTCTTATACGCCTACTGTTGACAATTTACAAAATATGCAATATCCTTTTACTAGGGTTTTATACTTTATTACAAACGAAGGTTATTATGGCTTGGGTAATGGTTTCATAAGATTTGCATGTACGCAGTTGGGACAGATTGTTGTTGAGAAAGAAGGTTTGCAACCTTATAACATTTATCGCCGCGAAGTTCAGATGCGTTAATATTAACAAAATTTACAATTTCAAAATTATTTTTGGTCTGAAACTTGTGTTTCACTCCATGTTCAATATTTAAATAAACTAAAAATAAATTTATAATGAATTATTCTAAGAAAATTGTTTTGACAGCTGCTGTTGGATTTTTCTCGCAGTTTGCGTTTGCACAATCAGTACAAGAAGGTGTGGTGTATGTAGACAGTCATAAATATGCAAAAGCAAGACAAAACTTTAATGATCTAATTACGAAAGATCCCTCTGCTAATAATTATTTTTATTTAGGAAATACTTACTTAACTCAATTCGAGCCAAATTTTGATAAAGCCAAAGAATATTTCGATTTAGGTTTAACTAAAGATTCTAAAAGCTATTTAAACAAAGTAGGTTTGGCGTCTATCAAAATAGGGAAAGGTGACAAGTCTGGTGAAAATGATCTTCGTCAAATTGTAAAAGATTCTAGAGAAAAAGATGCTGAAGTTTTGTACCGTGCAGCAGAAGCTTTAACAATTTATGAAAAAACAAATAATCCTGATTTAGCAATTGAGTTCCTTAATAAAGCTATTGAAAGATCTCAAAAAGCAGGCGTACCAGCTAACTATTATTATACGCTAGGTGACGCGTATAGACTAAAATCAACCAATGATCCTAAATTAGCAGGAAATGCACTTTCTGCCTACGAAAATGCATTGCCAGTAGCTAAGAACAAAGCTTCGGTGTATACAAGAATTGCGACATTGTGGATGGCGGCTCAACAATGGCAAAAAGCAAAAGACAATTTGGATAAAGCGATTGCAATTGATCCTTCATACGCACCAGCTTACAAAGCGATGGCAGGATTTAACATGAAGTATCAAAGAAATGCAGAAGCTACTCAAAGTTTGGTTAAATATTCTCAGTATGCAGATGAAGACCCTTCTACACAGTTAGAAATTGCAAAATTATATTTCATCAATGATGATTATGCTAATGCTAAAACGACTTTAGATAAAGTATTTGATAAAGTTGATGATCCTATTAAGTATAAACTTCGCGCTTATATACAATATGGTTCTGGAGAATATGCTTCAGCTAAGGAGAATTTAGACAAATTTGTTAGTTCTGTTGATAAGGCAAGAGTTTTACCAGCGGATCAAGGCCTTTATGGTTTAATTGCTGCAGGTATAGCAAAAGACGAAAAAGACGAAGCTAAAAAAGCAGAATTGGAAGCGATGGTTCAATCAAAAATTGCTATCGCTAAAGCTGCGAAAGACGACACAATGAAGTGGGATGAAGAATTAGCAAAAATAAAAGGAGGTTTCAGCGCAGCAGCAGCTGACCAAGGTCCAACAAATCCACAGATTGAAGCACTTAAACAAAAAGTAGCTGCAACCCCAGATGATACAACATCTTTAGCGCATTTGGCACAAGCATACCAAGAAGCTAAAAACTGGAATGGTGCTGTGTTAACTTGGCATAAGCTAACTTCGTTGCTTCCAGATTGGGCACCCGCTTATAATTCATTAGCTTATGCTTATCAGCAAGGAGGTAATACCGATTTAGCTTTAGGCGCTTATCAAAAATATATTGATTTGACTTCTAAAAATCCTGCAGACATCGAGGCTAACAAAGAATCACTTTCTTACGCTTACTTTGCAATCGCTTATTTTAATAGAGATTCTGATAAGGTAAAAGCAAAAGAATATGCAGATAGAGCTGTGGTACTTAACCCAACTTATCAAGATGCTGTTAACTTAGTGAAATATTTAAGTAATTAATTTACTTAACATAAAAATCCCGCAACCAATTCTTGTGGGATTTTTTTTATTTATGTTTAAATTTGAAAAAAATAATTAAATGAAAGTCGATATTCTTGCTATTGGTGCGCACCCGGACGATGTAGAGTTAGGTTGTGGAGGGACTTTAGCTAAGCTGATTGCAGAAGGCAAGAAAGTAGCCATAATAGATCTTACACAAGGTGAATTGGGGACGCGCGGGACTAATGAAACTAGAGCCGGTGAAGCTGCTAATGCTGCGGAAATTTTGAAAGTTTCTGCAAGAGAAAATCTTAAAATGGAAGATGGATTTCTTAATAATTCTAAAGAATATCAACTGCGAATTGTAAAAATGATAAGAAAATATCAACCAGATATTCTCTTAGCTAATGCTATCGATGATCGCCATCCAGATCATGCCAAAGCTGCAAAACTAGCTTCTGATGCCTGTTTTCTTTCGGGGTTAAGAAAGATAGAAACAGAAATTGATGGCCAATCTCAAGAAGTGTGGCGACCACGCTTGGTTTTGCACTATATCCAATGGAAAAATGTAACGCCAGACTTCGTTGTTGATATATCAGATTATCTCGATACGAAAATAGAAGCGTGTATGGCTTATAAAACACAATTTTATGATCCTACTTCTAACGAGCCGATGACTCCAATTGCCACAAAAGACTTTCTGGAGAGCCTAACTTATCGTGCCCAAGATTTAGGAAGATTGTCGGGAGTTGCTTATGCTGAGGGGTTTACGTGTGAAAAATTAATAGCCGTTAAAAATTTTGATAATTTTATTTGATAGTTAAAAATATTGTTCTATATTTGCACACGCAAAACGGTGATTGTAGCTCAGTTGGTTAGAGCGTCGGATTGTGGTTCCGAAGGTCGTGGGTTCGAGACCCATCATTCACCCAAAAAAAAGCATCCTAATTCTAGGGTGCTTTTTTATTTTATGTTACAAATGTTAAATTTGAAATGTAAATATCTCATTTGTAATAAATTAATTTTTAAGATAATTTATTTGTTGAAAATAATGAATTAAAGTTTTTTTTATTAAATAATATGTTATACATTTACAACGCCTTAGAAAAGCAGTAGTGCGAAGCAAAGGCAATAAATTTTTTTTCATCATTTGTGTTTTTAGAATCGTATCTATGATACGGTTCTTTTTTTATGTCTCATAATTGAGTAGCAAATAAATGAAATAGTTATAGGTGACGCTTCCTTCTTGCCGATTCGATTTTAAAAATAAATTATTCGTCCAACTAAAAATACTGCTTAAAATACTGTCGTGCTGATTTCTGAAAGCCAACTCATTATTACGATCTCGCCGCATTTTCTGCGAATATTGTTCTAAAATAGTTTTAACCCAATTGGGATCAACTTGTTGAATATTTATTAATATATTTTTTAATGCGTATAGATTGGCAGAATACCGCAACTCCGCTTTATCAGAATATTGACAAGTTAAAAATCCGATAAAACTAGCTTCTTGTTCTCGCGCATATCCTAGTTGATGAGCAGCTTCGTGAGAAAGTGTAAAACCTTTGTAGCTGTCGGGTAGATTGGCATCATACTGCGCTTCTCCAGAAAACGGATTGTAATAGCCCAAAATTCCAGTATAACTCATAATGTGACTATAAATGCTCGGTTTTAGATTGACAAAGTTTGTAATTTGTTTTTGATTGAATTCTGAAGGGATTTTGGATTGCGCTGCGATAATGTCGGTTTTAGATTGTTCAAAATTTTTAAGTTCAAAAACACCATTTTTATTCTCCTGAAGGACTTCGCGATCCTGAATGCAGAGTTTAAGATATTTTATTGATAAAGATTTTAATTTTTCAATCGGAATTTCTTTTTTAGTATCAACTTGCATAATAGGTGGCTGAAAGTACATCATACCCCAGAATATTTGATAAACAAAGTATAAAATGTTGAGGCTTATTAATAGTTGAATTACTGATGATTGACTTTTCTTTTTTATTATTAAATACAACTTGTAAACTAATCCAACAATCAAGAGTATGTACAGAATATCGCCAACGGAAGTGGTGATCTTACTAAATAAAGATTGATGAAAGGCTTTTTGCCATTCGTAAAATCGTACGAAATACTGAACAGTGACTTCTGATAAAGAAAGAAGATAGAATGTAAGAATTTGGGCAAGCCAAAGGCTTGCCCAAATTATATTTCGTTTATTTAAAAATGATTTATTATTCAATCGATTCATTAATTACGATATTTTGTTTTTTCAAAATTTTTGGGGTTATGTAACCATAAAATGCGATGTATAGAAAACACAGCGCCGGAATAATATACGAAAAATGTGTATAAGTCATTCCAAAAATTCCGTTTTCGCCAGATGTGCTGTTATCGATATCGCAGATCGCACCTTGTACCAATGGAACAATACCACCACCCAAAATCATCATGATAAGAAAAGATGAGGCTTTTCCTGTATTTTTTCCCAGCCCAGCAATGGCCAAATCAAATATGGCAGGCCACATGATGGAGCAGAAAAGACCACCCGAAATCAAGAAATATTTTGCGATATTTTTGTCAGGGTAAAACAAACCACATATCATCATAAGAATTCCTGCAAGACCAAAAATCATTAAAGTTTTTCCCGCGTTTTTTCCGCCAATAAAACTCATCAATACGAAAATTAAAATCCAAATAGGGTAGATGTAGAAAGAGCTTACGTCTTTTCCACTCAAGTTATTAGCGAAAATTATAATCCCAAAAGCAATGAATGGCACAACGAATTTTAAAATCAAATTGATGCTTTTTGAGGTGTTAAAAACATTGATGCTTCCATTCCAACGTCCAATCATTAAACTTCCCCAATACAAAGAGATAAATGGCGCTATATTATTTTCTAAAACACTTCCGAATTCTCTCGTATGTAATAAAGCGGGAAGATTGCTAATAATGGAAACTTCCACGCCGACATATAGGAAAATGGCAATCATTCCTAAAATAAGTTGTGGATATTTTGCAATGTTAAATTTCTCTGGAGCTTCATCAATTTGGGCTTCTTCCTCTTTTGCGGGATCTTCAATTTTGGAAAACAACATGAAAATCGCAACCAATATAAATGCAATGCCCAATACTAAAAATGGTATTTTAACCATATCCAGTTTTTCTTTTACAAACTCCTTTGGATAAAGTGTATTTGCAGATAGTTTTTTTGTGGTGTCTAGTTGTTTTGAAAGTTCATCTAGTTGTTGTTCAGAAGCTGTAGTGTTTGCTTCTAATGCAGAAAGTCCACTGTTAAGTTGAGCGATTTGCTCATTGACTTTAGTTGCGGTTTCTAGTTTTTCTTTGGAGGCAACATGCGTATCTTTTTTTAAATCAAGAATATTGTTTTCTAGTTCGGTTTTTAAAGTGTTGTATTCATAAACCAAAGTTTCGGTTTTGCTAAGATCGCTAGGGATTACTTCTTTTTTATTTCCAGTTCCGAAAAGTACAATGCCCACCAAGATTGGGCCTATTGTCGTCCCGAGCGAGTTAATACCGCCAGCCATTGTTAAACGGTGAGCGCCCGTATTGGGACTTCCCATTTTAATTGCTAAAGGATTGGCAACAATTTGCTGTACCGAAAAGCCTAAACCTACAATAAATAAAGCCGATAAGAAAAACCAAAAGTTAGCTGTAGCTGCGGCAGGGAAGAATAAAAATGCCCCAATTGCCGAAATCACAAGTCCTACAGAAAGCGTTTTTTTATAGCCAAACTTTTGAAGAAGATCGGTTTTGAGAGACATTAAGAAAAATATCACCGATCCTACAAAATAGGCAGCATAGAATGCCCAAGCTACCAACTGCGATTCTAATTGTGATAAGACAAACCATTTTTTAAAAACCGGGATCAAAATATCGTTACTTGCTGCAACAAATCCCCAAAAGAAAAATACAATAACCAAAGACGTAAACTGCGACCACTTGGTTTGTTCGTTATTTTGATTCATTTAATAAAAATATGTTAACAAATATAATTATTTATTAATAAGATAATACTTGTTTAGAATATTTTTAATGTCTTGATATACTGTGTTTTTTAATTCCGGTATCGATGTGCCTGGCTCGTATATACCGTTGAAATAGGCTTTTGCAGAACCTGGATACCCTTTTTTATTATTAAACGGAAACATTTCTTTCAGTCCAGCAAATGTGAAGGATGCAATACGGAAATGGTGTTTTGTGGATAAAATAAAGGCGCCATCTTTGAAATCGTCAAGAAGCACATGGGTGTCATCTGGTACTCCGCCTTCTGGGAAGATAACAATGCTGCAACCTTCCTGCATTTTTTCTGCACAACGACGATAGACATCGGTACGACTTCGGGCGCTGCTTCGGTCCACCATAACACAAACACGTTTGTAGATTGTGCCAAAAATCGGAATTTTCACCAATTCTTTTTTACCTACAAAACAAAGTGGGTGATCCGGAACGAGAATTAACATTAGCATAATGTCCATGATGGAGGTATGGTTGGAAACAAAGACATATTGTTGGCTTTTCAAAATTTTCTGCTTTGAAATATTAATACGTTTGTACCGCATTCCCATCCCGAAATACATGGAATATGCCCATAGCCTAATAAATTTATAAGCGTATTTATAATGACTTTTTCTGTAGGATAATAGATACACAGGAATTCCCCAAATGATCGTGAATACCAATCCTATAATAATCATCCAAACACGCCAAAGTATGTTGAGTAGGGCTGCCATCGTTAGCTATCCGTTAAAAATTACTCTTTTTTTGATGCTGTAGTTAAGAACCGAAACCGTGATAATGGCAGCAATTTTACTAATCATTTCTGGAGAGAATGTGAAAAATTTAGCATCAAAATAACTTGTGAAGACGTAGTGGAAAAATATCTGGAACAATGCTAAACTTAAGATGGTTGACATTGCAGAAACTACCATGAAATAAACAAATTCTCGACTTTTGGAATATTTTCCTCTTTCAAAAACAAACCAAATACTCAAGAAATAATTGGTGATAATGCCACAGCTTGTTGAAAAAATATTGCTCAAAGGATATTTTATACCATATAGATTATATTCCCACGAAAATACTTTGGGAATGCTAAGGCTAAAGATTTTAAAGCTCCCGATCTCAACAATGGCACTCAGTCCACCGGCGATAATAAAAAATAAAACTTGTTTCTGTTTTAAAATCAATTCTTTCATTCGGTGCAAATTTAGACTTTTAATGTTAAAAAAGTAAAATTCATTAATATTTTAAAAAATCAGTATTAAAGTCGTGTGAAATACGTGGACTCAATTTTTTAAGTTCCAATTTAAAACCTTTTTTACATACTTTGTAACGATATTGCTAATTATTAAAATACTTTTCTAAGTTTTGTTTTTATACCTTCGCGCTTGTTAAAAAATAGATATTATTATGAAGAATTTTTTATTTTCTCTAAGTGTGTTATCTCTAGGGAGTATTGTCAATGCACAAATTTCGGGTTGTACAACCGCGCCCAACGGTGCTTATCCAACTGCTGTAGTTACGCCAGTTTGTAATAATAGCTCGGAAGGTGTTGCAGAATGGGGTTTTACGGGAGAGTACACTTTGGTGAAACTGACAAAAGATGTTTCCTACGAATTTTCAGGAACGATGGATTATGGACAGCCTTTTATAACAATTGCTGAGAATACGGACAATCCTACAGTTTTAGCCTCAGGTACGGCAAAAGTTGTCTATACGCCAGAGGTTGACAAAGTGGTAAGGTTTTATACACACCTTAATTCTAGCTGCGGAAATAACGATTACGAATTTGTGGATAGAAAAGTTAAATGCTTTATTGACGTTCGAGATTCGTATTGCGAACCAACGCTCGACTGTTCTGATGGCGCAGTTATAAAGAATGTAAAGTTTGCTGATTTAGATAACACTTCAGCATGTTCAGCAAATGGTTTTAATGATTTTACAGCACAAAAAGCCAATGTTGAAAAAGGAAAAACCTATAATTTTGAAACTGAAATTGGTTATGGCTGGTACAATCAATCTGTTTCTGTATGGATAGATTACAACAAAAACTTTTTGTTCGAGCCAGATGAGTTTGTTTACATCGGAACAATTGACCAAGGTATTTTATCGAAAAATATCAGCATACCTACGGACGTGGCAAATGGCGAATATAGAATGCGTGTAAGATTGGCAACGGTTACAGAAACAGGCGCTACTCCCAGCAAAGCTTGTGATATGAATGATATTTATGGTGAAACCGAAGATTATACAATTAATGTCGTTGATTATCTGGCTACAAACGAAATTTCAAAATCTGAAATGACTATGGCGCCAAATCCTGTTACGGAATTGTTAAATATTACAACTTCTGCAAAGATCTTGGAAATTAATATCGTAAATACAAATGGGCAGATTGTAAAAACGGTAAAGTCTAGAAATCAAATCGATTTTAAAGCTCTACCAGTTGGTGTTTACATTGTTAATGTTAAACTCGATAACCAAAAAATTATCAGTAGAAAAGTTGTTAAAAAATAAATTTAACTACATGAAAATCCCCACAAATCTGTGGGGATTTTTTATGTTTTAAAACTGAAAATTTCTAACGGCTTCCAGCGTTTTATCGATTTCAGCATCTTGAATAGCGGCCGAAATAAACCAAGTTTCGTAGCCACTTGGCGGAAGATATATGCCGCTGGCTAACATCTGTTGGAAAAAGTTGTTGAAAATACAAGTGTACACAGAGTCGTATGCATCTTGGAAGTTGGCAACTTTACTCGTTTCAAAGAAGATGGACATCATACTTCCTTTTCTGTTGATACGGTGACGAAGCCCTTTTTCGTTGAGAATTTTTCCAATTTCGAAATCTAAAGTTTCTGTCGTTTTATTGATTTTGGTATAGAAATCCGCATCGGATTTAATAAGTTTTAAGGTTGTAAGACCAGCACGCATTGCCAGAGGATTTCCACTTAAAGTTCCTGCTTGGTAAACAGGCCCGTTTGGTGCAAGATAATCCATGATTTCTTGACGGGCTGCAAAAGCACCTACTGGCATTCCACCACCAATAACTTTTCCGAAAGTTACAATGTCGGCATCTACCCCAAATACTTCTTGTGCACCGCCAAAAGCTAGTCTAAAGCCAGTCATCACTTCATCAAAAATCAACAAAGCACCGTTTTCTGTACAAAGTTTTCTTAGGTTTTGTAAAAAATTATTTTCGGGCAATACACAGCCCATATTTCCAGCAACGGGTTCTACGATGATGGCGGCAATTTCGCCTTGGTTATGGCGGAAAATATCTTCAACATTTTCTATGTCATTGTAATTGGCTATCAAAGTATCTTGTGCTGTTCCTTTCGTAACGCCTGGTGAATTCGGATTTCCGAATGTTGCTGCGCCACTTCCTGCTTTTATTAAAAATGAATCCGAGTGCCCATGATAACAACCATCGAATTTGATGATTTTGTCTCTTCCTGTAAAACCTCTTGCAAGACGAATGGCGCTCATACAAGCTTCAGTTCCTGAAGAAACCATTCTTATTTGGTCAATATTCGGAACATTTTTCACGATGAATTTTGCAATTTCAGTTTCCAGTTCAGTAGGGGTTCCGTAAGAGAAACCATGTTCTGCTTGTTTCTGGATCGCTTCCAAAACTTCTGGATGCGTATGTCCCAAAATGGCTGGCCCCCAAGAGTTGATGTAATCGATATAAGTGCGGTTGTCAGCGTCCGTAAGGTATGCGCCTTTCGCTGACTTCATGAAAACAGGAACGCCTCCAACAGATTTGAAGGCTCTTACTGGTGAGTTAACACCGCCTGGAATATAGGTTTTTGCCTCATCAAATAAGGCAGAACTTCTTTGATATAACATGTTTGTTATTGATTTTTACAGATTGATTTAAATAAAAATACTTCAAAATAAATGATGCATTATTTATTAAAAATAGTTAAAAATTAGCTTCTTGGTTTTTTACTTTTAAGATAAATAAGTTGACCAACGCGAGGTTGTTGTCCTTCGTCCATTCGGTTTTTGGAATAAAGTTTACTCAATTTAATTCCGAATTTCTGAGAAATATTGTGCATGCTTTCACCAGTTTCGGCTTTGTAGGTGTCGACATTTCCAGAAGAAGATTTGCTATCCAAGAAAACGATATCATTTTTTTTGAGTTGGTTGCTGTTCAACTCGTTGTACTTGATAATCTTTTTCTCGCTAATCCCGAATTTTTTTGAAATGGTCGCCACATCAGTATCTACTGGAACAATGAAAAACTTCATGCCACCATTAGGATGGTTTTTAACCAAAATATTTTTTAAAAGTTGTGGGGCAGAAAGACTTTCCACTTGTTTGTCTACATTTTTTTGATGTTGAGCAAAGGATGTTTGTTCATATTCTGTTCGGATAGTTGGTTTTGTTGCCTTGGCATTGGTTTTATTTTGATCCATTTGGGCCATAAAAACGGCATCGTTGTCAAGACCAGGATATAATTTTAAAATTGCGTAATAAACTTGATCTGTTGTTGTATTATCAAATTCATACAATTTATATTTTTCAATTTTGCTAATTAAAATATGGGCGTAACGTGGATTGGTAGCGTAACCTGCTTTTTTAAGACCATGTGCCCAAGCGCGATAATCTTTCATTTCCAAATCAAACAACTTGGTGTAATATTTTCTAGTTGCAAGAAAAATAGAGTGGTCTTCATAAGATTGCCTCGGATCGTCGTACACACGGAAACACTCGTTGGGCGCATCATCTGTATGTTTCATGGTTTTTCCCGTCCAGTCTTCTTTGCATTTGATACCGAAATGATTGTTGCCTTGTTGTGCCAATCGACTTTGTCCGCCACCAGTTTCTAAAAGACCTTGTGCTAGAGTGATACTTGCGGGGATTTTATATTTTTCCATTTCTTCAACGGCATATTTTGCAAATCGTTGGATGTATTGATCTTCTGTTTTCCAATTTTGAGATTTTGCAAAACTTATTGTCAGGATACAAACTAGAGCAAATACTTTCTTCATAATTGTTTTATGTTTCAAAATTTTTAATAAAGAATTAAAACTGAATTAGTCTTTTATTCTTTTTTTGAAGTTGTTGGTTAGCACCTTCGATGCCTTGTAATCCGCCGGTGTGGAATGTCAAAATTTTTGTCTCTTTTTCGAAATAATCTTGTTCGATAAGTTCAATAATTTTTTGCATCATTTTCCCTGTATATATAGGCTCGAGAGGAACTTGATGTTGTTTATAAAAATTATTTATAAAACGAATATTATCATCTGTTATTTTACCATAACGTGCTTCTTTAGCATTAATGAGTTCAAAATTTGATTTTCCCGACCATTTTTTAATTTGATCTTCGAGGCTGTCATCTTGGACAACTTTTATCCCGATTACTTTTTGATGATGTTCTGCAAATTTTGAAATCCCAGCTATTGTTCCACCAGTACCAACCGCGCTGCAAAGATAATCAAAATCTTTAGTATGGGAACTGAGCATCCATTGTATGCCTTCTACAGCGAGATGGTTGCTGCCGCCTTCGGGGATGACAAGCGATGTTGGAAATTCCGTTTGCAATTCTAGTTTTAAAGGCTCTTTATCTCGGTATTTTTCTCTGGAAACGAAACGAAATTCCATGCCGTTTTCTAAGGCTTGACGAAGTGTTGGGTTTTCGGAGATTTTGTCTTTTAATTCTTCACCCCGTATAATACCTAGACTAGGGAAATTTAACTGTTTTGCAACTGCTGAAACGCTAACGATATGATTAGAAAAAGCACCACCAAAACTTATCAGTTTTGGATTGATGTTATTTTGTTCTGTATAGTTTTTAATATTATAAAAAAGTTTCCAATATTTATTCCCAGAGATTTTTTGATCGATAAGGTCTTCTCTTTTTATCCAAAGTTCTACACCTTTGATGTTATCAATTTTCTGGATCGGAATATTGTGTTCGGTTGTCAGCATAAGCAAAAAAAATCCGCAACTAAGTGCGGATTTAATTTATTTAGTTTTGTTAATAATCGTCTTAACCGCTTCGATAACTGCGTGTGAGTCGATTTTGTATTTTTTCATCAATTCAGCAGGCGTTCCAGATTCTCCAAAAGTATCATGAACTGCTACAAATTCTTGAGGTGTTGGTCTTCTTCTTGCCAACATTCCTGCAACAGATTCGCCCAAACCACCTAAGTAATTGTGTTCTTCGGCTGTTACAATTTTACCTGTTTTTTCAACTGATTTTAAAATGATTTCTTCATCCAAAGGTTTGATCGTGTGGATGTTGATGATCTCGCAAGAAATACCTTCTTTTTCTAAAGCTTCAGCAGCTAAAAGACTTTCCCAAACCAAGTGTCCAGTAGCAACAATTGTTACATCTGTACCTTCTTGCAACAAAATCCCTTTACCAATTTCGAAAGGCATATCTTCTGGTATGAAAACAGGAACAACTGGACGTCCAAATCTTAAATAAACCGGTCCATCATGTTCTGCTGCTGCAAGAGTTGCTGCTTTTGTCTGGTTATAATCACACGGGTTGATAACGGTCATTCCTGGAAGCATTTTCATCATTCCGATGTCTTCCAAAACTTGGTGTGTTGCGCCATCTTCTCCCAAAGTAAGACCTGCATGAGAAGCCGCTATTTTTACATTTTTACCAGAATAAGCAATCGATTGACGAATTTGGTCATAGACGCGAGATGTCGCAAAGTTGGCAAAAGTTCCAGCAAAAGGGATTTTTCCGTTTATTGTAAGACCTGCAGCGATACCCATCATGTTGGCTTCTGCAATCCCAATTTGGAAAAAACGTTCTGGCGCTTTCTCGATGAATTTCTCCATTTTAAGAGAGCCAATAAGGTCAGCGCAAAGTGCTACAACATTTGGATTGCTGTCTGCTAATTCCGCTAGTCCAGCTCCAAATCCTGATCTTGTATCTTTTTTTTCTGTATATGTATATTTCATTACGTTCTGTATTTAGGTTGTTGATTATAAAATGTTATTAATAGTCTGAAGCTTCATCCAATTGAAGTTGTTGAAATGCTTTTTCTAATTGCTCATCGTTTGGCGCTTTACCATGCCAAGCGTGAGAACCCATCATATAATCTACACCTTGTCCCATTTCTGTATGTAACAATATGGCAACAGGTTTTCCGTTTCCAGTTTCAGCTTTTGCTTTTTCCAAAATGGCGATAACAGCTTCTAGATCGTTTCCGTTTTTCTCTTCTAAAACCAACCAACCAAAAGCTTCTAATTTGGCATGAAGATCTCCTAGGCTTAATACATCATCTGTATCACCATCGATTTGTCTTCCATTATAATCTATTGTTGCAATGATGTTGTCCACTTTTTTCGCAGCGCCATACATCAAAGCTTCCCAGATTTGACCTTCTTGTAATTCGCCATCACCGTGAAGTGTATATACGATAGACTTGTCACCATCTAGTTTTTTAGCTTGTGCAGCACCTAAAGCGACTGACAAACCTTGACCTAAAGATCCTGACGCGACACGAATTCCCGGAAGACCTTCGTGCGTTGTTGGGTGACCTTGAAGTCTTGAGTTTAATTTTCTAAATGTTGCTAATTCTGAAACAGGGAAGAAACCAAATCTTGCTAAAGTACTGTAAAACACAGGGGAAATATGCCCGTTGGATAGGAAGAATAAGTCCTCGTTCTTACCTTCCATTGTGAAAGGCAATTTGTAGTTCATAACTTTTCCGTATAGCGCAGTGAAATATTCTGCACATCCTAGAGATCCTCCTGGATGCCCACTGTTAACCGCGTGCACCATTCTTAAGATATCTCTTCTGATTTGCGTACTTAGGCTCTTTAGCTCTTCGATATTTTTACTCATTTTTAAATTTTTTCGTGTTGCGAATTTACGATTTTAGTTTTTGTTTTTAAAAACTTAGTAGATGATAATTGCTTATTATTTGAGAACTTAGCAACCTTCGTTCATGCCAACGGCGATTTCAACGACTACATTGTTCTCTAGTGTGAAGGTGAGATAAGTGCCAGCGTCAAAATCGGTAAGTGAGAAAAAAGATTGTTTGTCCATTTTTCCGTTTTCATCTTTGTATTGATGCATTTCGAAATTGGGGTAATTTCTATAAGTGTCTATTAGTTGATCTCTTGTATTGCCAACGCCCATGCCACTTTTGGTTTTGAATTTTGAACTTTTTGTTTTTATTACATAGATCTGTTTAGCCATGGGTTTGTTTTCTCCTATCCATTGGTCCATGAGTATTACATCTACATTTTCTCCGTACAAGTTAACTTTATTTGTTTTTTGATAATCTTCAAAAATTTGCAAATCTTTTTTAGCGATTTTATCTGCTTCAGTTTTAGACATAAAAACTTTAAAATCTCCAATTCTTAAAGTTGATATTTCAAAATTTTGTGCCAAAAAAAAATGACAAAATCCTAATAATAACAATAGGCTAAACTTTTTCATATTGCGCGGTTTTTGAATTTTTAATTAAATATAATCCTAGAAAAGTTAAAAATCCATTAAGAACAATAAGTTCAACACCGATTCTGTAATTTGTGTAATGGCTTACAGCAAAGTTAATAATATAGGTAAGAACTGGTGCTACCAAAGTTATTGCCAAAATACTTCCTTTTTGGGAAATTTGATATTTTGTGAAAATTCCAAATGCGAATAATCCCAGTAGCGGTCCATAGGTGTAACCAGCAACTTCCATGATGAGATAGACAATCGATTTGTCGTTTATCGCCTTGAAAATCATAATTAAAGCAAAGAAAATTACTGTGAAAATTAAATGGACTTTCATACGAAGACGTTTTTTTTCTTTTTCAGATTTTGTTTGGTCTTCATTGATGTTAAGGATATCCACACAGTAAGAACTCGTCACTGCTGTGAGTGCGCCATCCGCAGATGGAAACAAAGCTGAGATAAGTCCAATAATGAAAATCACCGAAATGAAAATCGGGAAATAACCTTGCAAAGAAAGTGCTGGGAAAAGGTCGTCTCCCATAATGTTGGTGATATTACCAGCCGCATCTTTCATCCCAAAAACATTGGAAATGCTTTCTTGTTCGTTAATGATGTTGGTGATTTGTGCATATTCGGCACCATTTTGCAATGCAAATAAATACAAAAGACCACCTAAAAATAAAAATGCAAAATTCACGATTAACAAAGTTCCGGCAAAAGTCAGCATGTTTTTCTTAGAATTTTTGAGATTGTCCACAGAAATGTTTTTTTGCATCATCTCTTGATCCAATCCTGTCATCGCAATAGTGATGAACATTCCTCCAATGATGGTTTTCAAAAAGAAGGTTTTAGAATTGACATCGGTATTAATAAGATGCGTATAATTTTGTTTTTCTAAAAGTGAATAAGCTTCTCCGAATGAAATATTAAGATGATTCAGAATATATATAATACAAGCTGCCAAACTAATAATCATGAAAGATGTTTGCAAAGTATCCGTAATAACAATTGTTTTAACACCACCTTCAAAAGTATAGAGCAGTACCATTAATAATAAAACCAAAGCCGTTAACCAAAATGGAATTCCGATCTGTTCGAGTAAGAAAATCTGTAAAACATTTACCACCAAATATAATCGTGCTGTTGCGCCAATAGCTCTAGAAATGATAAAAAAGAAAGAGCCAATTTTGTGCGCTTCAACATTGAATCTTTTTCCGAGATAGGTATAAATCGAAGTCAAATTCATGCGATAATAAAGCGGCAGAAGAATGGCAGCAACGATGAAGTAGCCAATGAAAAAACCAACAACCATCATGTAATATTCGAAACCACCAAAAGGATAATCGCCAGCCGTCATTTTGCCAACTGTGCCAGGTACAGAGATAAAAGTCACGCCAGAAAGACTGGTTCCAATCATCCCAAAAGCTACAAGCCACCATTTACTTTTTTTATTTCCGATGAAGAAAGATTGGTTGTCCGAGTTGCGGCTGGTGAAGTACGAAATCACCAATAATCCGATAAAATATGCAAATACAAAAAGTAGTAATAATGTAGCAGGATTCATTCTTAAAATTTAATTGAAAACAAAAATAAGCTTTTACAGAGATTTATTATCATACATCAAGCGTCTTTTTTAATAATGGAATTAATTTTGCAGAAGCTTTTAAAAATCAATTTATTATGAAAAAATTATTCTTATCTTTTATGTTGTTGTTAGCGACGACTTTTACGTTTGCACAATCAACTTGGTCTGTTGACCCGATGCACTCATCATTCAATTTCAATATCAAACATATGGGGATTAGTTTTGTACAAGGGCGTTTCGATAAGTTTGATGGTTCTATTTTAACACCAGGCGCAGATCTTAAAGATGCGAAATTCGATTTTACAATTGATGTTGCATCTATTGATACAGATGTTGAACCCCGTGATAATCACTTGAAAAGCGCAGATTTTTTCGATGTGGAAAAATTCCCAAAAATGACTTTTAAAAGTACAACAGTTAACAAGGCTAAAGGGAATGCTTATGTTGTCGCTGGGGATTTGACGATAAAAGGCGTGACTAAGCCAATCGTGGTGACGCTAACTTATGGTGGTAAAACCAAAGATCAACAAGGTAACGAAAAAATGGGTATCCAAACCAATTTTAAAATCAACCGTTTCGATTATGGTATAAGCTATGATCCGTCAGGAACGGCGCTAGGGAAAAATGTCGATATCAGCGTATTTGCGGAATTGACAAAGAAATAAGTTTTTTTAGTTATAATGTGTGTGGATCCGTTTTTCAGTTTTTGAGAAACGGATTTTTTTGAATTATAAACTATGTTAAAAATTCGTTTATCCTAATATTTGAAGTTAATTTTGCAACAATGAAAAGTCCTTTTTTACAATCAGATTTCCTGAAAAAGTTCAGCATTGTTTGTCTGGGTCTTGCTATTTTGGCGTCGTCTTGTAGTATGAAAATGGTGATTACCCAATCTCTGAATATCGAAAACTATTCGGGGCAAAGTAATAAATTAACAACGCATTGTTCTTTCTCAGCTTTAGAAAAAGAAGTCGTTAATGTTTTTTCTGAGCAGAAAAAATCACAAGACTTCTCAGACTTTTCTATTATAAAATACAATTTGTCGGCGTTTGGCCACTTTGATAAAACAACATCCAATTTTCCGTTATCGCGCTCCGTTCCGCTTTACATTCTTTATCAACAATTGCGGGCATCTTTGCTTTCATAACTCTTTATCCGCTTTTCTAGTAACTAAATTAGAAATTATTTAAAAATAAAGTTTTATGAATCCGAAAATTAAAAATATAATGAAAAAATCATTTAATATCGTCCTAATTGGACTTGCGCTGTCTATTGTTTTTGTGCCAGAAGTTAAAGCTTATGCACATCAAGGCCTTATGAAATTAGGTTTTTTTCAACCTAAAATAGAATTGCCATCAGAAATTAAGTCCGAAAATAAAAATTATAACAACGGAAAAGAATCCAATTTCCAAATGTCATTTGTTGATACAAAAGGAAATACACTAAGTTTAGAACAACTAAAAGGAAAAGTTGTTTTTCTTAATATTTGGGCAACTTGGTGTGGGCCGTGTATTGCTGAAATGCCTTCTATACAAAAGCTTTATGACAAGTTTAAAGACAAAGAAGATGTTGCTTTTGTAATTTTGGAAGCAGAATCTAATAAAAATAAAGCAGTGAAATTTATGACCAATAAAAAGTTGGATTTACCTTTATATTTTCCTTCAGAAAGTATTCCTTCAGAAAGTATTCCATCGGAGATTTTCCGAGGAAGTTTGCCAACTACGGTAATCTTTGATAAAAAAGGAAATATCGCACATGTCACGGAAGGAATGGCTGACTATTCTGGAGAAGATATTGTAGATTTCCTCAACGAAGTTCGAGCCATGAACTAAATGAAAATCCGAGCTTAATACTCGGTTTTTTTATTTTTTAACATCAAGTTACAAGTCCAATACAAGCCTGTGGCGGCAATGGTCAAGATAATCCCAGAGCCAATCCATAATGTATTAAAACCTAAATCGCTAGCAACATTGGTTCCTAAAATCGGTGTTATTATAAACGAAAACGAAAAAGCCATACCGTTCAGTCCCATGTAAGCGCCTTTGTTGCCACCTTGTGATCGCATTGCTGTAAGGGTCGACATAAAAGGTAATGCCAGAATTTCACCAACACTTAATATCGTCATTGATAATAATAGTGTTAAAATATGATGGTCAAAAGCCAAAAGTGTGTACGAAAGTCCACAAGCAAAAGCGCCTAGAAATAATGTCTGCGCAATAGTCCAATGTTTTTCAGCAAAGTTGACGATGAGCATTTCTAAAACAACAATGATAAAACCGCTGTATCCCAAAACATAGCCAATTGTCGTTTGGTCAAGATGTGCAACTTCTTTATAAAAAATCGGAATGGTATTGAAAAATTGGAAAAAACAAACCGAAAAAATCATACATAAAAGACAAAACAAAATAAACTGAAAGTCTTTATAAGGCGATTTTCCTTTGGCTATATTTAAATTTTTCTGTTTGTTCTGTTTTTGTTTTGCTTGGAAAATTTTGTTTCGTTTTCTGAAAAATACCACATACATCACACCAGCAACCAAAGCAGCAACAGCATTAACACCAAATAAAAAATTGTAGGATATTGCGGACAAAATTCCACCAAGCGCTGGCCCAATGGAGAAACCAAGGTTAATAGCCATTCTGTTCAACGAGAAGGCACGTGTTATATTTTGAGGTTTTGCATATTTGGTTATCGCTACAGAATTGGCTGGACGAAAGGATTCGCTGATAATGCTCTGTATTAAAATTATTGTCATCATCCCTTCCAGACTCGGAAAGTAAGGAATTAGTAAAAATAAAGGCACACTCAAAAACAAACTAATGCTTTGTACGCGGTATTCCCCAACTTTATCCGTTAGAAAACCGCCAATCCATGAGCCAATTACGGAGCCAATGCCATAAAACATCAGTACAAGTCCTGCTTCTTTTAGTCCAAAATGTAATTTGTCGGTCATGTAAACGCCCAAAAATGGTAAAACCATAGAGCCAGATCTGTTGATTAACATTACAATCGACAGCATCCAAGCTTCTTTGGATAAACCTTTAAAAGAATCTGCATATATTCTGAAAAGCCCCAAATTTTAAATTTTCAGCAAAGTTAAGCTTTCTGTCTTGGAACCAAATGGAAAGCGACCTCATTTTGAAGTCGCTTTTTAAAAATTTGTTAATCTTTAGTAAGCGGTTTCATGGACTTTCACAGCACGTCCGCTTGGGTCATTCATTTTTTTGAAAGCTTCATCCCATTCCAAAGCTATTGGTGTAGAGCAAGCGACCGATGGTACCGAAGGAACACAAGAAGCGGCGCTGTCACTTGGGAAATGTTCTTCAAAAATACTTCTGTAACGGTATTCTTCTTTACTCATTGGTGTGTTGATTGGGAAGCGGTATTTCGCCTGCGTCATCATTTCATCTGTAACTGTTTCCTCTGCGATTTGCTTTAAACTATCAATCCAAGAATAACCAACGCCATCGCTGAACTGTTCTTTCTGGCGCCAAGCAACGCTTTCTGGTAAAAGATCTTCGAAGGCTTTACGAAGAACCCATTTTTCCATTCGTTCTGGTGTAATCATTTTGTCTTTTGGATTAATACGCATTGCAACATCCATGAATTCTTTATCCAAAAACGGAACGCGCCCTTCGATGCCCCAAGCCATTAACGATTTGTTGGCGCGAAGACAATCATAAAGATGAAGTTTGCTAAGTTTTCGAACGTTTTCTTCATGGAAAGCTTGTGCAGATGGCGCTTTGTGAAAATAGAGATAGCCACCAAACAATTCGTCGGAGCCTTCACCAGAAAGAACCATTTTTATTCCCATAGATTTTATAGCCCGAGCCAAAAGATACATTGGTGTGGAGGCTCGGATGGTGGTGACGTCGTAAGTTTCTAAGTGATAAATAACATCGCGAATTGCATCAAGGCCTTCTTGGACTGTATATTTTACTTCGTGATGCACAGATCCAATATGATCCGCAACTTTCCGAGCTGCAACTAGATCGGGAGAAGTTTCTAAACCAACGGCAAAGCTGTGTAAACGCGGATACCATGCTTCTTGTGTATCGTCACTTTCTACACGTTGACGCGCAAACTTTGCAGTAACCGCTGCAATAATACTAGAATCCAAACCGCCAGATAACAATACGCCATAAGGAACATCACTCATTAGCTGACGATGTACAGCATCTTCCAAAGATTTTCTAATCGCAGAAATATCCGTCGGATTATCTTTGACATTATCAAAGTTTTCCCAATCGCGTTGATACCATTGTTGCGGTGTGTGACCTTCGGGACTATAGATGAGGTGTCCTGGAGGAAACTCCTCTATTCGGTTGCAAAAGCCTTCCAAAGCTTTCAGTTCGGAAGCAATATAATAATTACCTTGTTTGTCCCAAGCTTGATAGAGAGGGATAATTCCCATGTGGTCGCGACTAATGAGGTATTCGTTTTTGTCAATGTCGTAGATTGCAAAAGCAAAAATACCATTTAGTTTTTCAATGAAATCTTTTCCATATTGCTGAAAAAGAGCTAAAATAACTTCGCAGTCTGACTTGGTTTGAAAATCGTAATCGGGAAACTCCGCTTTTAGTTCTTGATGGTTGTAGATTTCACCATTTACGGCCAGTACAAATTTACCGTCTTTTGAAAATAAAGGTTGTTTACCCGAAGTAGGGTCAACTATGGCTAATCTTTCATGAGAGAAAATTATTTTTTCATTTTGAAAAATACCCGACCAGTCTGGACCACGATGTCTGATTTTTTTTGACATTTCTAAAATCTGTGGGCGTAGAAGCTCCGTTTTTTGTTTTGCATCAAACAAACATACAATTCCGCACATTTTGTTAATTTTTTTTATTTGATTAATAAATATGCTTCAAAATTATAATTACTATTTATTTTTTACAATAAAAAATTAAGTTTGATTAAAATATCGCACATAATATTTTTGTTTTGATTAAAAATTTTCTTTTTCTCAGTGGTTTTTAAGTCTGGTATTAGAATATTTTTTAAATGCGGTGTATTTGGTTTTTATTTGAAATTAAAAAAAAATCAAAAAAATTGGTGAATTTTAAAAATAAAGTTTATATTCGCTAACGGTTAGGATAAGGAGAATCTCAATTCAAATTTCTTAACATGGATCAATAGATTAAGAGTTGCAAAATTTTTAATTTAGGATCTCAATAATTTTTTTCATCATTTGTGTTTTTGCCTCCGCTTCGTGCGGAGGTTTTTGTTTCAAAAAAGCCGATGAATAGATCATTTTAAGGATAAGTTTTATTGATAATCTGCTGCAAGTCTTGCAGTTCTTTTGGGCTAAGTTTTTTCCAAATAAAACCAGATTTCAAATCTTGAGTCGCTGTTTGGGGAAAGATGCCTGCTTTTTTATAATCGTTAAGATAATCAGGAGAAATCGCGGGAAGTGGCGTGTCAAAACTGAAAGGATAGTTTTTAACTACATTGAATTTCAGATTTCCGATTTGATGGGTTTTGTATTGATTTAATTCAAAATAAGCGGGACGCAAAAGTTGAAATTTTTCCCAAGCCATGATAGTTGCTCCTAATTTGAAACTTGGAATTGATGTTTGTAAACTTTTCGGAAAAATTAGTCCCCAAAAAATAATGACAGACATTCCCGTAAAGGCAACTTTTGCAAAAGGATACCAGGTTTTTGAAAATACGATGATCCCAAGGACCAGAAAAACATCTAAAAATAATCGATATTGAGCGGAGAAAATTAGGATTAAGATACTTTTTAAAAAAATGCTGAGTGTTAAAATTGACAGTATTTTTCTCTTTTTTATAAAGGCTAAAATTAGCAGCGAAATTAAACTTAAGACAAAGGCTTTGTTGATAAATCCTTTGATGCCGTCAAGGTTTAACCAATTGACAATGTAGTCCCAAGTTGTGAAATTCTTAATAGATTCATAAGAGTATTGAAGGTCGTAACTCAATTCTAAACTTGTCTGTCGCGAGTCTTCCAACAAAAATGAATTGGGTTGCCACGGCAGACCCAAATCTGGAAAACCAATTGGAAAAAATGGATGTCCAAAAGCCCAAATATTTTTAATTGTATATAAGATTAAGAAACAGAAACCAGGTAATAATGTAGTAATTCGGTTTCTTTTGACAATCCAAAAATATAGAAACACAAATATTAACAACCAGAAAGATGTTGGTTTTATACTCATTGCAAAACTCGCTAATAGGAATAAAAAATTAGCGTTTCTTGAATAGCCAAACGTGTCTTTAATAATGATGAATGCAAAAATCAAAATCGGTAAATCGGGACTTGGTGATTGTGCAAATAAGAAAAAAAAGGGAGCGAATATTAGCCCATTCCAAAATCTGGTTTCAAAAATGTAAATGATAAAAACAATTATTAAAAATGTGTTAATCCTAAGAGAAGTATCGACAAATGTTGAAAAACCAGATTGAAAAATATGCCAGGTCGAATATTGTCCCAAAAGCATATCGAGATTAGAAATTCCTTTTACAATTCCAAATTCTTTTAGCCAGCTAATTGTTGGTATATAGTAGCCAAAATGATCTAAGATGAAAGGATAAAAACTGCCTGCTAATAAGGTCGTGGCGATGCAGAAATAGAAAAATCGCGATTGTCGCCTAAAAAAGTATATTAACTTTTTATAGATTTTAAAATAAATAAAACTTCCTAAACCCAACAGACAAAATATAATTTCGATAATGAAATTAATAGGAACGAAAAATGCTAAAAATGTCCAGATTCCTGTTGTTATGCTGATTCCTAATAAGATATTTGTGCTTATTCGCTCTTCATGAAAAGCTACAAAATGCTGGTATAATTTTCCTAAACCAGAAATAATAATAAGCAATAGCGAAATTGTTAATACAAGATATAGCATAAAAAAAGATTGCCTAAAAATAAACAATCTTTTCATAAAAATATATAACTAACTACTACTTCTTTTGTACTCTTCCTGATTTTCGATCTTCGGATCGTCCGATGGTGTAGCCTGTTGCGCCACCAACAACACCACCTACGACTGCGCCAAGACCAGGATTTTTCTTAGAGATAATTGCGCCAGCCGCCGCGCCACCAACTGTACCAATAATGGTACCTTTTGCAGCCGAGCTCATCCCTTTTTTCTGTGTGTTGGCTGCTGTTCCTGATGAAGAAGATGCGCCAGAGTTGGAGATCCCTGTACTTGCATATCCTGTATTGTTGTTTGCAGAAGATGAGGACGAACTTCTATGTTTTTTAGTTCTTGTTGCTTTGGGAGCTGTATTTTGTGCAGCTACTTTTTTGTCTTCAGCAGCTTTGGCAATGCTATCTTTCATCTTAGTTTTCTCGAACTCCATTTTTTCTTTCTCGATAGCTAATTTTTGTTTTTCAATGTCCAATTGTCTAACCTGATATTCTATCTTTTGTTGTTCTAAGGATTTCTCTACTTGCTTGTCTTCTTTTTTACATGAAACAATTAACATTAATGATGCAAATCCACTTAAAAATACCTTTTTCATAACAATCTTCTTTAGCATTATTTCTTTATGATGATTATAACGAAATAATTTTGTTTATCGTCTGCATAAAGACAATTATAATTCCAAAACGAATAAAAGGATTGTTAAAAATCTTAAATTTTATTAATTAAAAAGAAAAAGCTTCGAAGATATTCGAAGCTTTTTTGAGAGTTTTATTTTAGAATAATTCTTTTCTAATAATGTTTTGGGAACGTTCTGGCCCAACTGAAACCAAATAAACACTAATGCCTAAATAATTTTCGATGAACTCAATATATTTTTTTGCATTTGTAGGAAGTTCATCATAAGATCTTGCCTTAGTAATGTCTTCTTCCCAACCTTCTAGCTCTTGATAAATTGGTTCATAATTATAAAGTTTGGTCGTAGAAGATGTGAAATAATCAATAATTTTTCCGTCTTCAGTTTTATAATGCGTTGCAATTTTTAGCTTCCCGATATTAGATAAGACATCCAATTTTGTAATGACAAGATTGTTGATGCCGTTAATCATACAAGCGTGTTTTAAAGAAACTAAATCTAGCCAACCTGTTCTGCGAGGTCGTCCTGTAGTTGCTCCAAATTCACCACCTATTTGTCTAATGTTTTCACCCAATTCGTTTTCAAGCTCCGTTGGGAAGGGGCCATTTCCGACTCTAGTTGTATAGGCTTTCGCAACACCAATCAAATTTTGTAAAGCTGTTGGGGGAACACCTGCTCCAGTACAAACGCCACCTGTAGAAGGTGAAGATGAGGTTACATAAGGATAAGTCCCGAAGTCGATATCAAGCATTAAGGCTTGTGCGCCTTCGAACAAAATATTCTTATTGTCGCGGATAGCCTCGTTAATTTCTAGTTCTGTATCAACAATTCTATCCTTTAGACGTTCTCCTAAAGCTAAAAATTCATTATAAATTTCTTCAACATCTAATGTAGGTTTTTCGAAATATTTTTCAAAAATTGAATTCTTGATTTTTAAATTTTTCTCAATTTTTTCACGAAGAACACTTGGATTGAGAAGGTCAATCATGCGTATTCCGACTCTTGCAATTTTGTCCTCGTAGCAAGGTCCAATTCCTTTTTTTGTTGTGCCGATTTGTGTGGCACCATTTTCTTCTTCACGATAAGTGTCCAAAAGAATATGGTAGGGCATAATCACGTGTGCGCGACGGCTAATAAAGACATGATCTGTTTTTAGACCCTTAGACTCGATGGTTTCAATTTCTTTGATAAAAGCCTTTGGGTTCACCACAACACCATTAGCGATGATGCATTTTCCTTTGCATTGTAATACCCCAGAAGGCAAAAGATGAAGCACGAATTTTTCGTCGCCCACATACACTGTATGTCCAGCGTTATCGCCACCTTGGAAACGAACAACATACTCGGATTTTGCTGATAGAACGTCGGTAATTTTACCTTTTCCCTCGTCTCCGTATTGGAGTCCAACAACTACGTAAGTTGACATATATTTTTACTTTTTTATTAGATTTCTACAAATTTACTTTTAATTCAGTGCTTTACAAAATTATATTTAAGCTAATTTTTAATTTATTTTTTAATAGTTAGTCGCTTCATTTTTTTTCCCACGAGAAAATCTTACCTTTGAGTATCAACATAAATATTTTATAAAATGCCGGAGTTTCTTCATCCCGATAAAGACAATTATTCGCCTGAAGAGTTGATGAGTGAGGAACAAATTCGTCCCCAGTCGTTTCAAGATTTTGCGGGACAACGCAAGACTTTAGAGAATCTAGAAGTCTTTGTCGCAGCTGCCAAAAATAGAGCTGCTGCGCTGGATCATGTATTATTACACGGACCGCCCGGACTTGGGAAAACAACATTGGCTCATATTATCGCAAACGAATTGGGGGTGGGATGCAAAATAACATCTGGACCAGTTCTTGACAAACCAGGAAGTTTGGCAGGATTGCTCACCAATCTGGAGGAGAACGATGTTCTTTTCATTGACGAAATCCACCGTTTGTCACCCATTGTGGAAGAATATCTGTACTCTGCGATGGAAGATTTTAAAATCGATATTATGCTAGAAACAGGGCCTAATGCGAGAAGTGTACAGATAGGACTTAATCCCTTTACCTTGGTTGGAGCAACCACAAGATCGGGGATGTTGACCAAGCCTTTGTTGGCGCGATTTGGTATTCAGTCACGTTTAGAATATTATAATATCGAATTGCTGTCAAGCATTATTATACGAAGTGCGCGGGTCTTAGGAATTAAAATTTATGAAGATGCGGCTATCGAAATAGCACGACGTAGCCGAGGAACACCAAGAATTGCGAATGCCCTGTTGCGACGTGTTCGTGATTTTGCAGAAGTGAAAGGCAATGGCGAAATAGAAATTAAGATTACAAAATATGCTTTAAATTCTCTAAATGTAGATGAATTTGGACTTGATGAAATGGATAACAAAATGTTGTTGACAATGATTCAGAATTTTAAAGGAAAGCCAGTTGGCATAAGTGCTTTAGCGACATCTATTGGCGAAAATCCCGAAACTTTGGAAGAAGTCTATGAGCCCTATTTAATTCAGGAAGGATTTATTATTCGCACACCGCGCGGTCGGGAAGTAACGGACAAGGCTTATCAGCATCTTAATTTAACAAAGTTAAAAAGTCCAGGCGAATTATTTTAAATTTATATTAAAGACAAAATATATATGAAGTTATACCCTATACAATGTGGAAAGTTTAAGCTAGATGGCGGCGCAATGTTCGGTGTCGTCCCGAAGACGATTTGGAATAAAACCAATCCTGCTGACGACAATAATTTAATAGAATTAGGAACACGGTCCTTACTAATCGAAGATGGGAAAAAACTTATCCTTGTCGATTGCGGGTTAGGTAACAAACAAGATGATAAATTCTTTGGACATTACTCACTTTGGGGTGATGATAGTTTGGATAAAAACCTTTCTAAATATGGATTTGTAAAAGAAGATATTACAGATGTGTTTTTGACACACCTTCATTTTGACCATTGTGGTGGCGCTATCGAATGGAATGATGACAGAACAGGCTATCGTCCAGCTTTCAAAAATGCACAATTTTGGACCAACGATAATCATTGGGATTGGGCGGTTAATCCTAATCCGCGCGAAAAAGCCAGTTTTTTGAAAGAAAATATATTGCCAATTCAGGAGAGTGGTCAACTTAATTTTTTGTCATTGCCAACGACTGGAAATTATGGCTTTGCACCAGATTTGAAAATGGATGTCATTTTCGTAGATGGTCACACCGAAAAACAAATGCTACCAGTTATACAATATCAAGAAAAGACGATTGTTTTTGCCGCAGATCTTATTCCAACTGCAGGACATATCCCTTTGGTTTACGTCATGGGTTATGACACGCGACCTTTATTAACAGTTGCCGAAAAAGAAAAGTTCTTAAAACAATGCGTTGACAACGAGTATCTTTTATTTTTTGAACACGATGCGCATAACGAATTAGCCAGTCTTAAAATGACAGAAAAAGGAGTTCGACTGGATCAAACTTATTCTTTTAACGAAGTGTTTGGGTATTAAATTTTAGATGATGGAAGAGAAGAGGAAAGCTAAATTGATTGGCATTACAGGCGGAATTGGCTCTGGAAAATCCAGCGTTGCGAGAATGATCCAGGAGCGTGGCTATCCCGTTTTTTACTCGGATGATAGAGCGAAAAATATCGTGAATGAAGATTTGATTTTAATGCAAAATATTAAAAATCTTCTTGGAGAAAAAGCTTATCAAGATGGCGAGTATAATCGTAAATATGTAGCAGATTTGGTGTTTAATGATAGCAAACTTTTAGAACAACTCAATCATCTTATTCATCCTGCAGTGGCTTTGGATTTTGAAAATTGGACAAATGCTCAGGATTCTGAATTTATTTTTAAAGAAACAGCTTTGCTTTTTGAGTTAGGATTAAATAAAGACTGTTTTAAAAGTCTTTTGGTGACAGCTGATGATAATACAAGAATTAAACGTGTGATGGATCGTGATGGGAAAACTTATCGCGAAGTCGAAAAAGTTATTGAAAAACAAATGTCCGAACGCGAGAAAATAAAAAAAGCCGATTTTGTCATTTATAACAATTCAGATTTTGACGATTTGGCGATTGCAACAAACGAATTTTTGGAAAAATTAATATCAGTTTAGTTTTTAATGATCTAAATAGTAAAATAAAAGCCCCTCCAAAATGGAAGGGCTTTCTTATTGATTTTAACTAAATGATCTTAGTTTTTAATGAATTTAGTGTTTGATTTTTGACCATTAGATTCAACGCTGATGATGTAAACGCCTTTCTCTAATTTAGAAACCTGTACTTTTCCGTCTGTAGAACCGTTAGCGACCATTTGACCAGCCATATTATGGATTTGGTAAGTTGATTTAGCCGCGATATTATTGATTGTTATAACATCTGAAGCAGGATTAGGATATACTTGTAATCCATTTTTAGTGTTGCTAACATCAGATACAGCGAGTGTTCCAATATTCAATGTATAATCTTCCACTTGGCCATAGCTAGATGAGCCACAAGGTGTTGCATTTGGACCTATAGAAGAATCGTGTAGACGAACTCTCATTCTGGTAAGGCCAGATGATGCTGTTGTTGGGATTGTAATTTGACCTGTCCAAGGTGATTTTTTCTTAGCCGAAATAAAGACTTGTTCTCCTGCATCGTCAAAATCTCCATCTTTGTTAAAGTCGATCCAAACAATTACTTGGTCAGAGTCGTATGACGTTGTTGCTGTTGCAGTAAAGGTGTAAGCTTCGCCTTTCTCTACATTACCAATAGTTGAGGTAAAGTCTTCGTAACCATTTGATGATGTTGATGATTTGTCAATATCTGCAAAAGTAACTTTTCCAATTTTCTCATAACTTGCGTTAGCAGAAGTTGCAGCACAATATTCGATGCCTTTTGTTGAGAAATTCATGTTTGCAAAAGCGCCAACCGTACCAGAGCATACCGCTGCTACACTTACGTTGTATTCTGTGCTAAGTGTAAGGTTTGTGAAGTTGTAAGAATTACTTGTTAAACCATTAACTTCTGTATAAGTAGCATCTGATGCTTTTTTGTATTTTAAATTATATGTTGCGCCAGCGATAGGATCCCATGCTGCTGTCGCTGTTGTTTGGGTGATTGCTGTTGCATTTAATCCTGCAGGCGCAGTTCCGTCGCAAGTTACCATTGTAGAAACAGTAGCGGTCGATATTGCATAGAATACATTATCTATTGCTGAAACTCTAAGTTTAATACTTTGATTAACTGCTAAACTAGATAAACTAACCTCCGCAGTACCTGTGTTGGGTGTTGAAGCAAGAAGCGTTGTCCATGTTTCGCCATTGTCTGCAGTGTAATCAATTTTTACATTAGCTACATTATAAGGCGCTGTATTAGTGTTAACAACATCCCAAAGGACTGGGGTAGGCGCATTGTTATATACTTTTGTAGTGTTTACTTTGAAAGGTCCATCACCACCAACTACAATCTTTTGAGTACCATATTGAGTTTGTTGTTGTGTAATATCAGGATGGTTATCTCTAACGGTCACACGGAAATTCATTGTTCTGGCGACGTTTGATACCGATTCCCATTCGCTTTGGCTACCCAAATTTCCTGCAAGTACCATTGATTGTTTTGGGAAATAACGCGTTGGGCTAGATGTTCCTTGAAATGAACGGAATTTTGGACCAGTAGTATTATTTCCAGTAACATTGGTGACTGCCGAAGTAGCACTGTCGTATTGTTCCCAAGTGTAAGTTAGTGGATTGTTTTCTGCATCAGTTGCTGAAGCGGTAAGGACAAAAGCGGTTCCTTTAGGAATTGTTTTGTCCGCCATTGCTACAACTGCGGGAGGATTATTGGAAATAGGCGTGTTAACATCACAAGATTGCGTGTTAACATAATCTTGTACTTGTTGAATACTTACAGCATGGAAATAAGGATCAGAGTGTTGTTGTACGTTTGCACTTGTAATCCCAGCGTATCCCATAATCGTTGAGCCAGAACCAGGCTCCATGTGGGCAATACTACCAGCATGAATACCATGTGCGAAAGTATGCCATGCACCAAACTGATGTCCCATTTCGTGTGCTACATAATCGATGTCAAAATTATCTCCTGCTGGTGCTCCAGATCCAGGTGAGGTATAAGCAGATCCTTTTGAAGAGTTATCACTCGGTCCTCCTGCATCACGGCAAACATTACCGATATCTCCTGCGGAACCACCACCGCCAGATCTACCAAAAAGATGTCCAATGTCGTAGGCTGCATTACCAATAACACTGGTTAAAGTTTTTTGGATTTCGTTATTCCAAGCTCCTGACGCTCCAGATGAGGCAGGAGAATAGGGGTCTGTATTAGGATCAGTATATATTAATTGAGGGAAATCTTGCAAATTAAGATGGATTGCAAAATCTTTTTCAAAAACACCATTTACCCGGGTCATCGTCGCATTCATCGCTGTAAGCGCTTGTGAAACGCCACCGAAGTATTGCGTATATTCACCAGTTACAGATAATGCTAGTCTATACGTACGGTATTTTTTGTCGCTATTCTTTTGGAAATCGTCAGGACGATTACTGAAATCTGAATTTAAAGCTAATTTTGCTAGCTCTTCTTTGGATTGTATGGTTTCGCTAACATGACATTCAAAGGCTTTTTCTGTAGAGTTTTTCTCTGTTTTAGGGAAAACGGCATATACTGTTTTTGCCTTGTTTTGAGGCTCAATAAATTCGTATTTACCTTCTTTGAAAATCATAGATTGGAAATCATCAGGCGCTGTACTGAATCTTACAAACTTGCTAGGATCATCAACACCAACCCCCGTATAAGAGCCTAATTGGTATTTGTCGGCTAATGATTTTACGACTACAGGAAGACTGTAAACTGCAAATTTTTCAATTTTTCCATCCAGAGTGGGTAAGGATACAATAACTGGTTTCGCTCCCTTGCCCATTTCTTGAGCACTTTTAAGTTGAGAACGTAAAGCATCTAAATCTAAAGAATAATGTGTTGTAGCATTAATCTCTGGCCGAAGTTTTTCACCTTGCATAGAAGTTGGATTCCACTGTGCAAATGCTGTAGAGAATAATCCGCAGGCTAATACACTTGTAAAGATTTTCTTCATAAAATTTGATTTTAGTGTTGATCGTACGAATGTAGTAAATATTATTTAATGTAATAGTGATTTTATTAAATAAAAAAAGCGTTTAGAAACTCTAAACGCTTTTTTATTCAATGAGTATAAACTTACCTTTTTGTTGTTAACTTGCTATAAATAAATAACAAAAGAATTGCACCTACAATGGAAAATACCCAATTTGAAAAGCTCCAAAAACTATCTGGTTTTGAAAAACCAATAACTCCAGCGATAAATCCGCCTAATAAACTTCCCAAGATACCAATTATAATGGTGATAATCCATCCAGCAGGATCTGCTCCTGGTCTTAACATTTTAGCGATAGCTCCGGCAATTAGCCCAAAAATTATCCAACCTAGCCAACTCATAATTTAATTTTTTTTAGTGTTAATATTTTGTGATTGTGAATTTTGTAAAGAAAAGTCTATTTCTTTTTGAAAAATGAATCAACAAATTCCATACCATTGAATAATTGTAAGTCTTCCATCTTTTCTCCAACCCCAATATATTTTACAGGAATTTGGAATTGATCAGATATGCCAATAACAACACCGCCTTTCGCCGTGCCATCTAGCTTGGTGATTGCTAGAGCATTGACTTCTGTAGCGGCTGTAAATTGTTTAGCTTGTTCAAAAGCATTTTGACCTGTTGAGCCATCCAAAACTAATAAGATTTCATGAGGAGCGTCTGGAATGACCTTTTGCATAACACGTTTAATCTTAGAAAGTTCGTTCATTAAGTTGACTTTGTTGTGCAATCTTCCAGCGGTGTCGATAATCACAACGTCTGCATTTTGAGAAATCGCCGATTGTACCGTGTCAAAAGCTACAGAAGCGGGATCGGATCCCATGGATTGTTTTACGATAGGTACGCCAACGCGCTCGCTCCAAATGACCAACTGATCAACTGCTGCTGCGCGGAAAGTGTCTGCTGCGCCAAGAACAACTTTTAAACCTTGAGATTTGAACTGGTGTGCCAATTTTCCGATAGTGGTTGTTTTTCCAACACCATTAACACCAACAACCATGATGACATAAGGCTTTTTAGAACCGTCAATATTGTCTGTTGCTGCATGTGGATTGTCTAGTAATAATGCTGAAATCTCTTCACGAAGAATTTTGTCAAGTTCAGAAACATTGACGTATTTGTCACGGGCAACGCGATCTTCAATTCTTTTGATAACTTTTATGGTTGTCTCTGCACCAACGTCGGAAGCGATAAGGACTTCTTCTAGGTCATCGAGAACTTCGTCATCTACTGTATTTTTACCAACAACTGCACGAGAAATTTTATCGAAGAATCCTTCTCTTGATTTTTCCAGACCTTTGTCTAGGCTTTCTTTTTCTTCTTTTTTAAATATTTTTTTGAACCAACTCATTTTTGAAAATTGCAAGTTAGAAATGTATGATTTTTTATACTAACAATCGGTAAAAGCTTCTTGTTAATTTTAAAAATCTATTCATCAAAGATAATAAAAAAAACTACCCAAAAATTGAGTAGTTATTTTATACAATTACAAACAATTGATAATTATTTTTTCAAATAAGATTCTACATCGTCTGCATTCATTACTTTTTCTTCGAAAACGTAAGCTCCAGTTTTAGGAGATTTTACCATTTTCACAACTTTAGTCATCTTTTTTGATGAACCATCTTTAAGTGTTGCTACTACTTTCTTTGCCATTTTAAAATATCTTTAATGGATTAGATTACTTGATTTCTTTGTGTAGAGTGTACTTCTTAAGAACTGGGTTAAATTTTTTAAGCTCCAATCTTTCAGTAGTGTTCTTTTTGTTTTTGGTAGTGATGTATCTAGACATACCAGCCATACCTGTTTCTTTGTGCTCTGTGCACTCTAGAATTACTTGAACTCTGTTACCTTTTTTTGCCATTGCTTAAAATTATTTAATTAATCCGTTTCTTACAGCTCTTTCAATAGCCTCTTCGATTCCAATCTTGTTGATAACTCTTAATCCGTGAGCAGAAACTTTCAATGTTACATGTTTGTCTTGCTCAGGAAGATAAAATTTCTTCTCTAATAAGTTAATCTCAAAACGTCTTTTCGTTTTGTTGTTTGCGTGAGAAACGTGGTTTCCTACCATTGCACGCTTACCTGTTATTTGGCAAATTCTTGACATATCTCGATGTTCTTTTTACTATATGATATTTGAGGTTGCAAAATAACGAATTATTTTTTGCATTGACAAATCTTTTTAAAAATAATTGGAATATTCTAGATTAATTTTTTGTTGGATTTTGCCAAATGACTTTTGTTATTAGTTTTCAACAAAATATTTAACATTGTCTAGCGGTGTCCCCAACATGACAACCTCGCCTTTTATAAGGATGGGGCCTTCTATTAAATCGGGTGTGTTGTGTAGAATTTCAAATATATTATCATCCGAAAGTGTTTCGATTTTGCTGCCCAATTTTTCTTTCCATTTGTTAATTCGGTCAACGAAATAATCTGGTTTCAGATTAAGTTTTTTAATTAAAGTTTTTAACTCAGGAACCGAAAGCGGATTTGTAATTACGTCAACGAGTTGGAATTTGATATTGTGCTCATCTAGGTATTCTAAAATTGCACGCGATTTCGCACAATGGCTATTGTATATTACCTTTATCATGGCGAAGGTTTTTTTGGATTTGATTTTTTTTAAAAAGCAGTCAATCTTAATTTTTGGCAGTTAGCCATATCCTTCCATGAGCCGATATTTCTTCTAGAACAAACCGTTCAGTTCGCCATCTATTCTTTCCAGAATATAACCAAAATCCTCAGGTTTTTCTACGAAATCAAGTTTGTCAACTTCGATAACGAGGAGTTTTCCTTCTTTGTAATTAGAAATCCAACTGTCGTATTTTTGATTAAGTTTTGATAAGTAATCGATACTAATACTCGTTTCGTATTCGCGACCTCTTTTTGCAATTTGGCGCACGAGCGTAGGAATCTCGGCTTTGAGATAAATTAGCAAATCTGGTGCCGAAACAAAATCTTTCATCAAATTAAAAACCGAAAGATAATTGTTGTGATCGCGCTCCGAAAGGAGATTCATTTCTGCTAAATTTTCCGCAAAAATGTGGGCATCTTCATAGATCGTTCGGTCTTGGATAACACTTTTTCCGCTATCACGAATTTCTTTTACTTGACGGAATCTGCTTCCTAAAAAATAGATTTGCAAGGCAAAAGACCATTTTGACATATCACCGTAAAAGTCGTCCAGATAGGGATTGTGATCGACATCTTCGAATTGTGCTTCCCACTCATAATGTTTAGAAAGCATTCTTGTTAAAGTTGTTTTTCCGGCACCAATATTTCCAGTTACAGCAATATGCATGATTTTATTTTGTTCTAAATTGTTGATTGTTAGGGGTGAGCGTTTTTTGACTCAGGTTGGTAAAGATATAGCTTGTTTTGACTGCGAACCAAAAATCCAGACTGATTTTTATCCACAATTTGTGAGTCTTCGCCGAAGTTAAATTTTTTAAGGTTTTGCTTATTGGAAAATTCCAACATTTCAGTTTTGGAAAATATTAGAATTCTGTCGTTTTCCCGTTTAAGAAATCTTGGATTATGGAGGTTGGTTTTAAATAAAATGTCACCGCGAAAGTTGAGGACTTCAAAATTATTTTTTTTAAGAAGATAAACTTTGTTTTCGTAAACCAGAAAGTCGATAATGTCTTCCATGTTGATGTGATATGGGAAGCTGTTGATGGTTTTGCCTGTTCTATAGTTGTACTGGATTAGTTTTTTTGTGCTGTCGTCCAAGAGCCAAAGCGTCTGCAAATCTTCAACAAAAGCACTTTTTATAAATCCAAAATTCTGTGGTAGATTAATATTTTGGATGTCGTTAAGATTGGCGTCGCTAAGTTTTATTTCTTGGGTATTTTCGGAGAAAAAAACAATATTCAGCGGATTGTTAATCGCTTGCATTCGGAAAGGTCTTGGTAGCATCTTCTGCGCGATTTGCTTGCTAGACGAATTGTATTTTGTAAGGCTTAGATTGTCTTGTTGATAAAGATAGATATTGTCATAATCATCAAAATAAATAGTGTTGCTAGATTTGATTTTGGTGCTGTCGAGTTTAATTTCCTTTTGACCAAAGCACCAAATATTTAATACGCAAAAAAAGAAAATAAGAAATTTCATTCCGATGATTTAATTTCCAAAAATAAATAAAAAAGTCCAAGCAATTGCTCAGACTTTATAGTGTTATGGAAGATGAAGCTTATTTAATTTTAACTTCATAGATTTTTGACCAATTTTTTCCTGTCACGAGCATGTTATCTCCTTTGAAAGCGATGCCATTAAGAACGTCGTCTGTACCAGTCGTGTTTTCTTTAGCGATATTTGTAAAATCAAACTTGCCAACAACTTCTCCGTTTTTTGGATTGATTTTTAAAATAATAGGACGCATCCAAACATTGGCGTAGATGTAGCCATTGTGGTATTCTAGTTCATTAAGTTTATCGAAAGTTTCGGTGCTTCCAGCAATCGCGATTTCTCGAACGATTTTGGAAGTGTCTTTAGGGTTGATAAAATAAATGCTTTTCGTCCCGTCTGATAATATTAAATCTTGTCCGTCATAAGTTAATCCCCATCCTTCTCCGATTTCGTTGGGATATGGAAATTCTGAAATTAGTTTTAAGCTTGCTTTGTCATAAATAAAACCTTTTTTGTTTTTCCATGACAACTGGTAGATTTTGTCTCCAATAATGGTGCTTCCTTCAGAAAAAACATCGGCAGGTTGCGGTGTTGCAGCGATAGGTGTTGTAGTGCCAAGATTGTATTTGAGTATTTGAGAAGATCCATGTTGACCATCGCTTTCATAGATGGTATTGCCTTCTAGTTGGAAACCTTGTACGAAGTTTTTAGGATCGTGTGGATATTCTGCAACGATGTCGTAGGCAATATTGGTTTCGGTATTTTTGGCGTATACGTTAATGGTTGCGTCTTGTGTTAGAATATCGCCACTTTTCTTTTTTATAGTAAAAGTTACAGCGTTATCACCAAGTGTGAAATACTTCGGGTCAATATTTAGACTATTTGTTTCTTTGTCGCCAAAATTGATAGAAATGCTTTCTGCATTGTCAAGAACTTCTTGAGGGATGTTTAGTTTGTCCCCAAAATGATAGCCTTTGCTCTCCATAGAAATATTGTAATCATTAAGGCTATTTAGGATTTCCTTGTCCTTGTTACATGATACCAACGTCATTAAAGCTACTGCGGACAAGATAATGTATTTTTTCATATTCAATAGAATGTTTTAAAAACCAAAATTACAAAAATTATAAAACTAACTTGGATAAATTTTTTTTAATACTATATATGATGTAATTTTGTCAAATAAGCAATTTTTCAGCATGATAAGTATTGTTGTGGCTATGGGGAAGAATAATGCCATAGGAAAAGAGAATCAGTTGTTGTGGCATCTTCCAGAAGATCTTAAACATTTTAAAAATTTGACATCAGGACATCCAATTATTATGGGAAGAAAAACCTATGAAAGTATTGGTCGGGCATTGCCGAACCGTACAAATATTGTGGTGAGTCGCAAGGATAATTGGTTTGAAGAGGGTATATTAATTGTACCTTCGCTGAAAGAAGCTATTAAACATTCCAAAAAAATTAGTGATCAGGTTTTTATAATCGGAGGAGGAACTATCTACGAGCAAACAATAGATTTGGTGGATAAATTAGAAGTGACAATTGTCGATGGCGAGATGGGTGCTGATACTTTTTTTCCTAAAATAAATCCGAAAGTTTGGATTGAAGTTAATAGAGAATGTCATCACAAAGATGAGAAAAATGCTTACGATTATTGTTTTGTAACCTACGAAAGAAAAGAAAACATAGCCAAGTAAATGGATTACCCGAGTAAGGTTTTGGCAAAAGCTGTTGATGAAATTTCTGGACTTCCTGGTATTGGGAAAAAGTCTGCATTGCGCCTAGCTTTACATCTTTTGAAACAGCCAAGTTCTCAAGCAATTGCTTTGGGAGCTGCAATTCAGAATTTGGTAACAGAAATCAAATATTGTAAACAATGTCATAATTTTTCTGATCGGGATATTTGCGAAATTTGTGCAGATTCTAGGAGGAATACCGAAGTGCTTTGCGTGGTGGAAGATGTTCGCGATGTCATGGCGATTGAAAATACTTCTAAATTTAATGGAAAATACCTTGTGCTCGGAGGAAAGATTTCGCCTATGGAAGGTATTGGTCCAGCACAATTGCATATCGATAGCATTCAGAAAAAGTTGGAAGCTGGCGAGGTTAAAGAATTGATTTTTGCTCTCAGTGCAACCATGGAAGGCGACACCACGGCTTATTACATTTATAAAAAATTCAAATCCTTTAATGTTCAGTTTTCGAGCATTGCACGCGGGATTTCGGTAGGCGATGAGTTGGAATATGCGGACGAAATCTCCTTAGGAAGATCAATTATTAATCGATTACCATACAACGAAAAGCTTTAAAAATGACCAAGATAAGTGTTGTAATTGTTCATTATAATGTAGCGGATTTACTGCGTAATTGCATTTTGTCAATCAATCAGTTTTTTAAAGACATTGATTACGAAATTCTTGTGGTTGATAATTGGTCCCCAAATGACGATTGGAAAAAGCTTATCGAAGAATTTACTCAAGTTAAGTTTATCGCTTCAGAAAAAAATCATGGCTTTTCTATCGCCAATAATATAGGTGTGGAAAAGGCTAAAGGCGAATATGTTTTAATTCTAAATCCAGATACGGAGATTGAAAGTTTTTATATCAAAGAGCTTTTGGATTTTGCTGATTCTGAACCGAAATTTGGATGTCTTGGCGTTCGCATGCATGATAAAAATGGAGAATTTTTGCCAGAGAGTAAACGTTCGGTTCCTGATATGTGGAACTCTTTCGAAAAACTATTTACGCCATTTTCAAAAAAATCTAAAGCCAAAAGTTATTACCGTAACGATATCGGCGAGTATGATGTTGCAAAATGTGATGTTTTTACAGGCGCATTTTTGTTGGTGAAAAAGAAAGTTTATCAAGAAGTTGGCGGTTTTGATGAAGCTTATTTCATGTACGGCGAAGACATCGATTTGTGTTACACAATTGCGCAGCACGGCTATCAAAACTATTATTACGGGAAATGTTCAATCCTGCATTACAAGGGCGAAAGTACGATGAAGGACGAAGTTTATCTTCAGCGTTTTTATGGTGCAATGCAGATTTTTGTTGAGAAATATTATAAGAAGCAAAAACCCTTGCAATATTTTGTTCTTAATTTAGGTTTAAAATTAAGACATTTTTATGCCAAATCTAAACTTCCGAATTAGATTGTAATTCATACGGAAAAGTCGATTCTTCCGCGAATTTTCTTAATTTTCCCATTTTCTCTTTGGAAAGTCTTTGCCCGATTTGCCCGCTAAGATAGGTTCCTAGTAATAAGGTTAAGCATATAAAAGATGCCGCTAGAGCTAACGGGAAATCGTTGGATTTAATTTGTTTTTCGACATAAAATATGGTGAAAAATGTCATCCATAAAATCGAAAATATAAAATACAAAAACATGAAAAATGTCCATACTGCGGAGCTGGGGCCAAAAATTCCGCGGATAACTGTTTCGCCATTTTCAATTTCTGTTCTTAGCGCCAAGTTGGGTTTCCAGTAATTTCGGTTGCTGTTGTTTACCATGATAATCGATACTTCGCGATTGATGCTTCCAATGAAATCTTCGCTATTTTCGAGTAGGTATTTTTTTAAGTTTTGCGCATATTCTTCTGGCGTTAAGCTTGTTTTTAGCTTAAAACGGGGACGCGTTCTTATGCTGGTTAATGTGTCTTCCATTTGTTATTGTTCTTGGTAAGGGATTGGGTCTTTTAAAATTAAATTATAAATAAGTGGTATTCCTTTGCGTTCGATATGTATTTGTAAAGTTTTTCCTTCTTGAGATTTTAAAATCTGATTAATTTTTGATAAAGTCATATCGGAGGTTTTTCGATTATTAATTTTTATCAGGACGTCTCCTTTTTTTAAGCCAATCTTTTGTGCTTCAGAATCTTTTCTAGTTCCCGCTACGATAAATTTTGGTTTTAAAGAAAATTTATACTGAAAATCCGTGGTGCTGTAAATGATATTTTGTGATTCTTGAGTTTCTAAGTCTTTTGCTTTTGTTTCTACTTTTACAAGATCTTTTTCCCAGCTAAGGCCATCTTGTTTAACCTCGAGGCCGCTCATGTCAAATATGAAAGGGTCGTTGTAGTATTTATTCTTTTTAAAATAAATTTTTTTATTAGGATAATCAAATAACATATTGAAGCGTCGGAAAATTTCTGCTCCGATAGAGCCTTTTCGATTCGGGACCAACTGCAAATGGCTTATGGATGCAGCATCGGGCATTGCAACCAATGGTGTTATGAATTGAAAATTCCCAAAATATAAACCGTGTATGCGGCTCCGCTTTCCATAAATATCACCGTTGAAACCTGCACCAAGATAATCATCTATATTGGGGCGATTGTAGTTGAATCCCAGAATTAAACTCGGGAAAAGCCAAATAGAATCTGAATTTCCAGAATCTAAAAGCATTTTTGAAGTTTTTTTTTCGTTCGTCATCTCGATATCAGCCTGCATATAAGGTTTGTTTTGTTCGATGCTTACATCAAAAGCCTGGTGTTTGCGTGTTCTTCTGCTGGCTTTCTGTTGGCTTTGATAAATAATGACTCTCTCACGAACATAATCGATTTCGATAGGATGGTTTTTGAAAAAATGATAGCCAATAATTCCATTAATAGGAACGCCTAAAGATGTTGAGATGTTGAAAGATTCATCTAAAATAATGTACAAATTATGTGTTTTGTCAATCATTTTATTGTCAATTGAAAACGTGTTATTAATGGACTTTAAAGCTTCAATATCAATATTATCGCCAAGTCCAGAGAATTTTAATTTCTCAACATGATTAAAATTAACCTCTTTGTCGGCTAGGCTGAAAAGAATGGTTTCCGAAACGCCAGTGTCTAGTAAAAAATCAAGACTTACATTGTTAACGATAATGGGAATCACAACTAAATTATTGACGCTCTTGAACTTTAATTCAACTTTATCGGCTTTTGGGTTTACAAATTGAAATCCTTCTTGTGGATAAACAAAAATGGATAAGCCAATTAATATGAAGGTTAGGAAAAGTTTCATAGATTGAAATTAATAATTAATTATGAGAAAATTTATATTTAATTTAATAATATTCGTTTTTGATTTAAAAATGATTAATTGGATTTGTTTTGGGTAAATTATGAACTGAATTGTTAAATTTTTAATTTTATGATAATTGTGTTGATAAATGGTATTCATTTTGTTAAAGTCGTAAATGATAATAGATATTATTGAAGAGTAGGTTAATTTTTGATGAATACTAACTATTAATTTTTATGAAATGGAAAATTTATTAAAGGAACTTCGAAAAAGAAGTTTAGGATTAGACGAAGTGGTTTTCGAACACCGCAACAAAGCTTATGGCGCTTACCAATTGAGGCATAACTATGGAAGCAATCTTTCTAAAGCGATGTTTGTTGGGATTGGTTTGTTTGTAAGTGTTGCTGCTCTTCCTTTTATTATCAATGCTTTTAAGACGGATTCGGTTGTTGTAGATGTGTTTCCTCCAACTGGACCTTTTATTTTAGATGATGTTGAAACGCCAGATGTGCCAATGCCACCACCAGCTTCCGCGCCTCAGCAACAACAAGTGAAAACTGTGGAATTTGTAATGCCAACACCGACAAGAGCGCCAAAGATTCAGAAAACTGTACCAACAGCAACTGAAATCGAAACAACCACAATCGGTACTACAACTACCGACGGGCCTGTTTCTCCTAATGTGTATATTCCGATAGCGCCACCAAATATTGGTACGGGAGATGTTCCTGCCCCACCAATTGTCCAGCCTGCAATTCCTGTGAAAAATCCAGATGCGATTCTGGACAAAGTAGATGTTGAAGCTAGTTTTAAAGGAGGTGTCGAAGCTTTTAGAAGAATTGTTGGCGAACGATTTGATACTTCTGTTCTGGACCAAAGTGGGACAATCTCAGCCATTGTGACTTTTGTTGTTGAAAAAGATGGTCGTATTTCTAATGTAAAAGCAAAAGGTAAGGATGCTGATTTTAATAGAGAAGCTGAAAGAACCATAAAAGATATAAAAACCAAATGGACGCCGGCTAAGCTAGAAGGTCAGGTTGTAAGATCTTATTTTAGAATTCCAATATCTATGAGAGTAGAATAAAAGTCTCTTTTTTAATTATTTAAATATTTATCCACATTGATTTCAAAATGTGGATAATTTTTTTCATATCTATGTTGTTGAAATTTAGTTGATTAGGCTTTACGCAAACATCCCTGTGGAAATGACATTTTAAAAAATTGTATTTTTGAGAACTAATTGAATTTTATGGCAAAGATAATAGGTGTAGCAAATCAGAAAGGTGGTGTTGGTAAAACAACGACCGCTGTTAACTTGGCATCGGCATTGGGCGTTTTAGAAAAGAGAATTCTCTTGATAGATGCTGATCCACAGGCTAATGCAACTTCCGGATTAGGAATAGAAGAGGTTAACGCATCGACCTATAATTTGCTAGAACATAGCGCTGAAGCTAGCAAATGTATACTTCCGACAAGTTCTCCTAATGTGGATATTATTCCGTCGCATATCGATTTGGTTGCTGCAGAGATTGAGCTCGTAGATCGTGAAAACCGCGAATATATGATGCGCAAAGCTTTGGAGTCTGTGAAGAAAGATTACGACTATATTATTATTGATTGTGCGCCGAGTTTAGGTTTAATAACAATTAATGCGCTAACGGCTTCAGACTCTGTGATTATTCCGATTCAATGTGAGTATTTTGCTCTGGAAGGATTGGGCAAATTATTGAATACGATTAAAAATGTTCAAAAAATTCATAATCCAAATTTGGATATAGAAGGTCTTCTTTTAACAATGTACGATAGTCGTCTAAGATTGTCAAACCAAGTTGTAGAGGAAGTTAACACGCATTTTCCAGAAATGGTTTTTGAAACCATCATCAGTCGAAATGTGAGATTGAGCGAAGCACCAAGTTTTGGAGAAAGCATTTTGAAATACGATGCAGAAAGCAAAGGTGCTATCCAATATATCCAACTTGCGGAAGAAGTTTTATTAAAAAATGAAAAATTAGTAAAATCATAATATTATTGATTTTTTACTAAATCTTAAATTAAATATGAAAGATAAAAAAAGAGCAATGGGTAGAGGTTTGGGAGCAATCCTAAACGCTGAAAGCAAAAGCCTCATCAATACAGCGCAAGATGCAGGCGCAGAAGATTTGGTGGGAAGCATTGTTGAGGTTGCTATCGAAGATATTTATCCTAATGCCAACCAGCCAAGAACTTATTTTGATGAAAAAGCATTGAACGAGTTAGCGCAATCCATAAAAAATCTCGGTGTTATTCAGCCGATTACGCTTCGTAAAGATGGTGGAAAATTTGAGATTATATCGGGTGAGCGTCGCTACCGCGCATCAAAATTGGCAGGATTGACAAGCATACCAGCTTATATCCGTTTGGTCAACGATCAGGAATTGCTAGAGATGGCACTTGTAGAAAATATCCAAAGAGAAAATCTTGATGCGATAGAAGTGGCTTTAACGTACCAAAGATTATTAGAAGAGATTGGATTGACGCAGGAAAAACTAAGCCAACGTGTTGGTAAAGAGCGAAGTACAATTACCAATGCTATTAGATTGCTAAATTTGGATCCAGATATTCAAAATGCGATACGAAGTGGGCAAATATCAGCAGGACATGGTCGCGCGATTATAAGTATTGATGAAGAAGCGGATCGTAAAAAGTTGTTTGACAAAATTTTGGCAGAACATCTTAATGTTCGACAAGCTGAAAAATTAGCGACACTTCTGAAAAACGCTGATAAAAAAGAAAAAGTAGAGAAGCTTATTAATCTTCCTAATCATATCAAAAAAGCACAGAAAACTTTGTCGGATATTTTTGAAACCGAAGTGGAAATCAAATCTTCCGCCAATGGGAAAAAAGGAAAAATCGTCTTAGATTTTAAAAACGAAAACGAATTAGAATTCATACTTTCCAGATTAAAAGTAGATGAAGTATAAAATTTGTATGCTTTTGATGCTAGGGATTTCGAGCCTTGGATTTTCACAAAGCATTCCAGATAGCATCAAAACAGATACGATAAAAGTTAATCCAGTTATCACAAATTCTGAAAAAACAGATGTGAAAGTTCTGGAAGAAATCGAGAAAAAAAATGCGCCACAAAGCGTTACCAAATACAGTCCTATGAAAGCAGGACTGTATTCTGCTGTTTTGCCAGGACTTGGACAATACTACAATAAAAAATATTGGAAAATACCAATTGTTTGGGGAGCTGTTGGGACGGGTATCGGTATCGCTATTTGGAATCAAAAACAATACGACCGTTACAGAAATGCTTTTGTAGCCGAGCTTAATGGACAACCACATGAGTTTTCTGGAATTCCAGGAATAGATAAAACGGTTTTGGGAAATGCCCAAGATCGATCAAAAAGACAACGCGATTATGCCATAGGCGTTACGGGACTTATCTATGTTCTTAATATTGTTGATGCTATTGTTGATGCGCATTTGTACGAAGGTCGCAAAGATCCAGATTTGGCAATCACGCCCGTTGTGATTCCCGATCAATACAGTGTTCAGCCAACCAAAGCTGGACTTAGTTTTAATTATAGTTTTTAAAGAAACAAACATGAAGATTGCATTAGTAGGATACGGAAAAATGGGGCAAATTATTGATGAAATTGCTCAGCAAAGAGGACACGACGTTGTGGCGCGCCTTAAAGAAACGCCAACTGTTGAAAGTCTCAACAATGCCGATGTTGTTATTGAATTTTCTAATCCTGAAGCAGCATTTAAAAATATTAAATTCTGTCTTGAACAAAAAATCCCTGTCATTTGTGGTACAACAGGATGGCTTGATAAAAAACCAGAAATAGAACAAATCGCTATTGATAACGGAACAGCATTTATATATGGATCCAATTTTAGTTTAGGGGTTAATCTGTTTTTTGCTATTAATGAAAAGCTTGCTGAAATGATGAAGCCTTTCTGTGCCGAATACAATGTGCAATTGGAAGAAATTCATCACATTCATAAAAAAGATGCACCCAGCGGAACTGCGATTTCTATTGCGGAAGGTATTATCAAACATTCCGATTTTACAAGCTGGAAATTGGAAGAAACTAAAGGTCAAGAATTGGGCATTTTTGCCATTCGTGAAGATGAGGTTCCTGGGACGCACAGTGTTTATTACCGTTCCAATGTCGATGAAATTGAATTAAAACATAGCGCTTTTAACAGAAAAGGATTTGCGCTGGGAGCCGTTATCGCGTCAGAATGGATTATTGGAAAAGCTGGCGTTTTTGGAATGAAAGATGTTCTGGGATTGTCATAGCTTGTAACATTTTTAAATTATCAAGACTAATTATTAAAATCAAATTATAAAATAAATATCCAACTATGGAATATATTGTACAATATAGCATTTACGTCATCATTGTTAGTGTATTGATGGGACTTTCAACTTGGAAGCTTTTCAAAAAAATGGGCTACAATCCTCTTTTCGCATTCGTTCCGTTTTACAATTATTTGATTGTTCAAAAAGAAACAAAACATCCAAAATGGTGGGTTGTTTTTGCATATTTTCCAATTGTTGGACCAATTATGATGTCTGTTTTTCATGTTTTTTTAATGAAGAAATTCGGAAAGTCAGGATTTGTAAATGCGCTATTAACAGTTATTCTGCCATTTATTTTTATGGCAACAGTCAATTATTCTAAAGATCCACAAATCGAAGAAGAAGATATTGAAGAAGAAGGCAAAAAGAAAGAAACCTTCATTGGTTCTGTTACTTTTGCTGTGGTTTTTGCCACCATTATCCATGTATTTATAACACAACCATTTGGGATTCCCACTGGCTCTATGGAGCGAACTTTATTGGTAGGCGATTTCTTATTCGTGAATAAACTTAATTACGGTTACAGAATGCCGATGCGCCCCGTGGCTCTTCCGTTCTTGCAAGGGACTATTTTTGATACTGGCGAACCAGGAAATCCAAAAGATGATCCCAAATCCTATGTTGATGCTATTAAACTTCCGTATTTAAGATTGCCAGGTTGGGAGAAACCAGAGAAAAATGATATTGTTGTATTCAATTATCCAGATGACTCCGTCCATGTTGCAATTGATCGAAAAGATCCTTATGTAAAACGTTGTGTGGCTGTTGGTGGCGATGTTGTAGAATTCCGTGCAGGACGTTTGTTTATTAATGGAAAACCAGAACAGGTTTTGGGCGATCAAGAGATTCAACACAAATATATTGTAAGAAGTTCTTCGCAGTTGGATATTCCTGGGCTTTACAAAATTTATGGTTTTTTACCAGTTATGGAAGGTCAGGATGATCAAGGTTTTGTTTATCATTTTCAAGGTTTAACAGATAAAATTAAAAACGATTTCAAGCAAATCCCAGGTGTAGAAAGTGTTGAAGAAGATGTTATGAAGCAAGGCGAAGCTTCGGTAGCGCATTTCTACAGAATGGAGCATGGCGACTATGTTCGTGATGATAGAGGATATCCAATTCAGACCGCTAAAGTGGATTCTACCAACAGTATTTTCCCAATCAACAAAACTTGGAACCAAGATTGGTACGGTCCCCTGACAATTCCTAAAAAAGGAGATGTTATTACGTTGACGCAAGATAATTATCCAGAATACCAACGTTTAATCGGTATTTACGAACGCAATAAATTTGAAAATAAAAACGGAAAGTTCTTTATCAATGGTAAAGAAACCAACCAATATACAGTGCAACAAGATTATTATTTCATGATTGGTGACAACCGTGATGCGTCTTTGGATGCGCGTTTCTTTGGTTTTGTTCCAGAAGAAAATATTGTTGGAAAACCAATGTTCACTTGGATGAGCGTGCAAGGGCTTTTTCCAGATAAGAGCTCTAGCTACCAAGCGGATAAAAAAATCCGTTGGGACAGAATGTTCAAAGCAACCAATACAGGAGAAGCTAACAAAACATCGTATTGGTGGATTGCCGCAGCTATTTTGTTGGTTTTCTTTGGGTGGGACTATATCGTAAAACTATTCAAGAAAAAAGAATCTGAAGATTAATTCTTATAGATTTAAAATATGGAAATTTTATTACCGATATTTTATTTTCCTCCCATTTCTTGGTTCGCCGAATTTTTAAAATCTGATATCGAAGTAACTTTGGAACAGTTCGAGCATTTTCCGAAGCAAACCTATCGTAACAGAACTAATATTTATGCAGCCAATGGAAGGTTGTCTTTGATAATTCCGGTGCGCCATTTTGGAAAAACCGCGATGAAGGATATGGAAATTTCTTATGCTGAAGATTGGCAAAAACAACATTGGCGTTCGATAAAATCAGCTTATCAAGCTTCTCCGTATTTTGAATATTATGAATTTAAACTTCAGAAACTTTACGAAGAAAAGACAACATCTTTGGTGGAATTTAATTTAAAATGTTTAAAAACAATTTTAGATATTTTAAAACTTGACCAAGATTTTAAACTTTCCGAAGAATATGTTGTGGAGTCAGAAATTGATTTCAGAAATCATTTTTCTGCAAAAAAAGTGGCAGATAAAGTTTTTCCAGACTATTATCAAAGCTTTTCTGATAAAGGAGGCTTCATCCAAGATCTTTCGGTCTTAGATTTGATATGTAATCTCGGACCAGAAAGCCGCGCTTACATTTATAATTTATAAATCTTATTTAATATGAAAAAAATTGCGATTGCTATTTGTTATCTAGTTGGATTTGGTTGGGCAACTGCTCAGTCAACGCCATTATCGGACAAAGACAAAGATCTTATGACATGGTATCATAAGGATTTTGCAACGACTAAAGTATATGGTGTTAATACACAAAATGCATACAAATATTTAGAATCTAAAGGTCTAAAACCAAAAACTGTTGTAGTGGGTGTTTTGGACAGTGGTGTACAAGTTGACCACCCAGGATTGGTTACTAATATGTGGAAAAATCCAAACGAAATTCCTAATAATGGAATTGATGATGATAAAAATGGTTATGTAGATGATATCTATGGTTGGAATTTTTTAGGAAACAAAACCAAAGATGTTAATGTTGATAACCTAGAAGTAACACGCGTTGTTAAAAAATATAAATCCATTTTTGAAGGAAGCGATTCTGTACAGAACAAAGCGAATCAAGCGAAAATGCCTGAGGAATTTGCAATGTATATGAAATCAAAAAAAATATTCAGTGAGAAAAGTATAGAAGCGCAACAAGGTTTCCAAACATATTCGATGATTAATCAAATCATCCCAAATGCTGAACAGCTTTTGGAAGGGAAAACTTTGACAGCGGCTAATTTGGCTACGCTGAAACCATCTTCTCAACAAGATGCCATTGCTATGCAAGTTTTGTCTCAGCTATTGAGTAACAAAGATATGGAAGGCAAATCTTCCAAAGAAGTTGGCGATTTTTTAAGAAAAGATATCAAAGAAGCTTTGGATTATTTCCAGAACCAAGCCGAGAAACAATACAATCTTGATTTTGATCCTCGCGCTGAAATGGTTGGTGATAATTATGATGATTATTCAGAAAAATATTACGGAAACAACCATTATCAAGGTCCAGACGCTTCACATGGAACTCATGTTGCTGGTATTATTGCAGGACTTCCACAAGCTGGCGAAATCCAATATGGTGTTGCAAGCAAGGTGGCAAAAATTATGACCGTGCGTACAGTGCCAGATGGTGACGAGCGTGATAAAGATGTTGCAAATGCCATTCGATATGCCGTTGATAATGGTGCGAAAATTTTAAACATGAGTTTTGGAAAACCTGTTTCTCCTGGGAAAACACATGTTTGGGATGCCATGAAATATGCGGAAAGCAAAGGTGTATTATTGGTTAAAGCTGCTGGTAATGATAACGAGAATCTAGCCGAACATTCTTATTTTCCATCCAATTTCGCCACACAAACCGATCAAAAAGCTTTTGTAAACAACATGATTGTAGTCGGCGCTAATACAAATGATAGCGCAGCTTTGCGTTCGGATTTTTCTAATTATAATGACAGAATGGTTGATGTTTTTGCGCCGGGATCAGAAATTTATTCAACAGTTCCGACCTCGACTTACAAATATGAACAAGGCACATCTATGGCATCACCAGTTGTTGCAGGTGCAGCAGCAGTATTGCTAGCTTATATACCTAGTTTGACCCCAGCTCAAATAATTGAAGCTTTGACAAAAACTGTTAACAAGAGTGCAGCTAATAATTTTGGAAAACAATCTGTTGCTGGCGGTGTCATCGATTTGAAAAAAGCTGCGGAGTATGCTTATAATAATTTCTATAATGTAAAAAACAGCAAAACTCCAGCAAAACTTAATAAGAAAATAATAAAGAAAACAACTGAAAAATAAGTTTTTCTAAATTAAAAACTTTGTATTAAGAAAAATGTCAAAATTATTTTGACATTTTTTTTATAATTTAGCTTTGGCATGATTTTTAATATTCTTAATGCATCTAATTGTTTTGACTATGAAAAATATACTTTTATTAGGAGTTGTAGGAGCAGGGTTGTTCCTAACTTCATGTAAGACCGCTAACACAGAAAATTCTAATACTGTTACAGCAAAAGAAGCACAAACTAGAAGAGCAGAAGCTTTGAAAATGAAAGGCACTTGGCAAGTTACAAGTGTTGATTATGATAAGTCTTTTAAAATAAAACCTTTCGATGAAGGAGCAGACGCGCAATGTTTTGTAGGAAGCCAATGGAAATTAATCCCAAACAACTATACAGGTACTTACACGATGAATGGTGGTGGCGATTGTCCTACTGTAACGCAGCCGATATCTTTTGAAGTAACAAAATTCAACGAGTTTAAATTCAAAAAAGTTATGGAAGGTGAAAAAGCAAAACAAGTAGCTGCTGGTTATGTTTTAGAACTTCAAAATCTTTCTCAGGATAATTTTACTTTAGTTCAGAATGTTAATTTCGAAGGTAATCCGATTAAAGTATATTATAATTTTCAAAGAGTAAACTAAAATTTTAAAAAAATAAACTATTATGCGATTTATTAATAAAACAAATATTGCAGCTTTATTTATCAGCTCTACTTTGATGCTTACAAGTTGCGAAAGCATCCAGAATGCTAACAATACCCAAAAAGGTGCTGCAATAGGAACTGCGGCAGGTGCTATCTTGGGAGGTGTTTTAGGGAATAATATTGGTAAAGGAGGTAATGCCCCTCTAGGAGCTGTGTTAGGCGGTGTGGTAGGTGGTGTTGCTGGTGGTGTTATTGGTAACAAAATGGATAAACAAGCCAAAGAAATCAAAGAAGTTCTTCCTGGCGCTGAGGTAGAAAGAGTAGGTGAGGGGATTAAAGTGACACTTCACGAAAATACAGTGAACTTCGATTTTAATTCATCTAATTTGACAACATTAGCAAAGTCTAATCTGGATAAATTAGTAGTAGTGCTAAAAAATAATCCAGATACCAATATTAACATCTACGGCCATACAGATAGTGTTGGTACAGATGCTGTTAATATGAAAATATCTAACCAAAGAGCTTCTGCTGTGAAAAATTATTTCGTAACAAACGGTATTGCCTCTTCAAGAATGTTTACAGAAGGTTTAGGAAAAACAAGTCCTATTGCTTCTAACGATACCGATGCTGGTAGAGCGCAAAACAGAAGAGTTGAGTTTGCAATTACAGCCAACGAAAAAATGATTCAAGATGCCCAACAAGGTAAGTAAGAATTAAAATCTTTCAAAATAAAAACCGCAATTTGCGGTTTTTTTTATTATCAGATAATTCTTAATTTTGGGATCTAATAATACAAATGAGAAAATATCTAAAACTTATTCGGGTAGAACAATGGGTGAAAAACCTTTTCGTGTTCTTACCTCTTTTTTTTTCTGGAAATATTACTAATGTTGATTTGTTTCTCAAAAGTATATTTGCCTTCTTCGTTTTTTCATTCACAGCGAGTTCCATCTACATCATTAACGATTATATGGATATTGAGTCGGATAAAAAACATCCAGAGAAAAAGAAACGTCCATTGGCAAGTGGCGTTATTTCTAAGCCAACAGCTATCATCATGTTTTTTGCACTTTTGATAACTACGATTTTATTAGTCGTTTTTGCGGCGTTTTATTTTAACCAAAACTATACAAAGTTCGGAATTATCATTGGTGGTTATTTTGTGATGAACTTGCTTTATACTTTTAAGTTAAAGCATGTAGCTATTATAGATGTAACAATTATTGCGACAGGCTTTGTGCTTCGTGTTTTGGCTGGTGGCTACGCAACGGGACTTCCTATTTCGCAATGGGCAATCTTGTTGACTTTTGTACTCGCTATGGTTTTGGCAGTTGGGAAAAGACGTGGAGAGCTTATCAATGCTCAGATTTCGGGACGTACAAGAAAAGCTTTAGATGGTTATAATGTGCAGTTTGCAGATATTGCACTTTGTATTTGTGTTACATTAGCTATTATCTGTTATTTAATGTTTACATTATCACCAGAAGTTCAGAAAAAGTTTCATCCAAGAGTATTTTATACGGTGTTTTTTGTGTTTTTTGCATTTTTAAGGTATTTGCAGCAAACTTTAGTTTATAATAAAACCGAATCCCCTACCAAAATTATTTACAAAGATCGCTACATCCAGGTAACCTTGTTGATGTGGCTCTTAACATTTTTATTACAGATATACTACAAATAGATGAAACCGAATTTTATTCAAAAAGTTTCTAATTGGGGAAACTTTCCAATTGTGGAAGTCGAAATGAAATCGGAAGATTCACTTTCACATATCAAAGAATTTGTTGCCGACCGTAACGAAGTTATTGCTCGTGGCAATGGCAGATGCTACGGCGATGCCTCGCTGGGACAACACGTTTTTTCAACAAAAAGATTAAATAAATTTTTATCCTTTGACCGTCTTAATGGCGTTATAGAATGTGAGTCAGGCGTGCTGCTTTCCGATATTTTGGAAGTCGTTGTGCCGCAAGGTTATTTTTTGTATGTGACCCCGGGAACCAAATTTGTAAGTGTTGGTGGTGCTATAGCCTCCGACGTGCATGGGAAAAACCACCATGCCGAAGGTTGTTTTTCGGAATATGTGATTGCGTTTAAAATTTTAAATGAAAACTCAGAAGTTTTAACGTGTTCGAGAGAGCAAAATTCTGATTTATTCTGGGCTACAATTGGCGGAATGGGACTTACAGGCATTATTCTTTCCGCGAGTATAAAACTTAAGAATATAGAAACAGCCTACATTCGTCAAGAAAGTATTAAAGCCAACAATCTGGATGAAATTTTTCAATTATTTGACGACAGCGAAGATTGGACATACAATGTCGCATGGATTGACTGTTTGCAAAAAGGAAAAAGTATTGGGAAGTCTATCCTTATGCGTGGCGAACATGCTTTGAAAGGCGAGATTCCTAAAAATAAAGGTCAAAATCCTTTACGATTAAAACCTAAGTTTAGTCCCAATGTTCCATTTTATTTTCCGAGTTTTGTTTTAAATAGTTTGTCAATTAGAATATTTAATTGGTTGTATTTTAATAAACAACGTGCCAAACAAGTTAATAGTTTTATAGATTATGAAACTTTCTTTTATCCATTGGATGCCGTGAAGAATTGGAACCGAATCTATGGTAAAAAAGGATTTATCCAATACCAAATGGTGATTCCTAAAGACAAAGGAAAAGAAGGTATGAAGAAGATTTTGGAATGTATCGCCAAAAGTGGTAATGGCTCTTTTCTGGCGGTACTAAAGCTTTTTGGGAAAGATAATCCGCAAGCTTACAACTCATTTCCGCAGGAAGGTTATACATTGGCTTTAGATTTTAAAGTGAATTCGAAACTTAAAAAATTGATTGCACAATTGGACGAAATTGTTGAAGAATTTGGTGGCCGAATTTACCTTACAAAAGATAGCATGAGCAAAAGCACTTTAACGGATTATCTCAAAAATGTTGAGAATCCCAAGTTTGTTTCACTTCAACATCAACGCATTCATAATCCATCTTAATTCCACAAAATATGATAATAATTGGTGCAAACTCTGAAGTAGCACAAGCCTTTGTAGAATGCTGTTTGAAGAAAGGCGAAAAGTTCAAAACTTTATATTTATTAAGTTCAAATCCTGCAACATCTGAAAAATTTGCAAATCATATCCATGTGAAATATTTGCAACATACAGAAGTTTTGACTTTGGACGTTCTTAAAGAAATTGATTATAAAAATTTCGAGCATATCGAGTCAGATTTATTATTTTGCGCAAGTGGCTATTTGGGTCAAGGTACTGACGAAGCCTTGTACGATGATAAAAATACAGCACGAATTATAGATGTTAATTTTTCCAAATTGGTTCCTGTTCTTAATCACTTTGCCAAAAAAATGGAGTCCAAAAGACAAGGTAATATAATTGTATTATCCTCTGTTGCGGGGGATCGCGGACGACAAAGCAATTTTATATATGGCAGTGCCAAAGCGGGACTTACGGCTTATCTCAGTGGTCTTAGAAACTATTTGTTTGACAAAAAAGTTCATGTAATGACTGTGAAACCCGGTTTTATGGCGACAAAGATGACAGAAGGTTTACCGCTAAATCCTGCTTTGACAGCGACGCCAGAACAAGCTGCGACGACGATTTTTAAAGCTTATAAAAATAAAAAAAATACGGCTTACGTTTTGCCAATTTGGGGACTTATCATGATGGTAATCCGTAATATTCCTGAGTTTATCTTCAAGAAGATGAAACTTTAAATAGATTTAAAAATGAAAAAATTGTATGTATTTGATTTTGATGGGACTTTGACTTATAAAGACACCATGTTTTTGTATCTCAAATATTTTAATCCTTCGAAATATAGAGTTCAATTTTTAAAACATATTCCACTTTTTGTTTTGGTTAAACTGAAACTGGCTGATGCCGAATCGGTGAAAAAAAGTTTTATAGCATCCATGCTTAAAGGACAAACAGAAGCCAAACTTCATCAGGTTTCGGATAATTTTTTCAATAATTATTATCCGAAATTGATTCGTGAAAATGCATTAGAATTTATCAACCAAATCAAAAAAGAGCAAACAGATTCTTACATTGTTACGGCTTCTTTGGATATTTGGGTACGCCCTTTTGCAGAGAAATTTGGAATGCAAATGCTAGCGACAAAAGCGGACTATCAGAATGGTGTTTTTACAGGGAAATTTGCTTCCAAAAATTGCAATGGCGAAGAAAAAGTTCATCGAATAAAAGAAGCCATAGAAAATAAAAAATTTGATAAAACCATTGCCTTTGGTGATACTTCTGGAGATCGTCCAATGTTAAAGTGGGCGAATGAAAGCTTTTATCAATTTTTTCACTAATTTCGTATCAATTTAGATGAGGCATTTGCTTCATTTATTTTTTTAATAAAATTCTCTAATAGAAAATGGAAAAGGTATATTTAGACAACGCAGCAACAACGCCGCTCAATGAAGAAGTTATCGACGCTATGGTTGGTGTACTTCGCAACAATTATGGTAATCCTTCATCAACCCACAGTTTGGGACAAGAAGCAAAAACACTATTAGAAGAGGTTAGGCGTAAGATTGCAGATGCTTTGCGTGTTACACCTGGCGAAATTGTTTTTACCTCGTGCGGTACCGAATCCAACAACATGATTATTAAATCTTGTGTGAACTATCTTGGCGTTCAACGTATTATTACCTCGCCATTAGAACACAAATGTGTTGCGGAAACTTGTCTAGAAATGAAACGCCTTCATGGTGTAGAACTTGTTTATCTTCGCCCTGATAACAAGGCGAATCTTAGTTTAGAAAAATTAGAAGAACTATTAAAATCTTCTGATAAAAAAACTTTGGTGACATTGATGCATGCTAATAATGAAGTTGGAAATCTTTTGGATATTGAGAAAGTTGCAAAACTTTGTAAAAAGTATGATGCCTTATTCCATTCAGATACAGTACAAACGATGGCGCATTTGGATTTAGATTTTTCTAAAATTCCATTGGATTTTGCTTCTTGTAGTGCACACAAATTTCATGGACCAAAAGGGACAGGATTTGCGTTTGTAAGAAAAGCTTCTGGACTAAAGGGGATAATCACAGGAGGACCACAAGAAAGAAGCCTAAGAGCCGGCACAGAGAATGTTTGCGGTATCGTTGGGCTTGGTAAGGCTTGGGAGTTGTCGATTGATAATATGGAAGAATATAGCTCGCATATTAAGCATATTAAAAACTATTGTAAAGAACAAATTAAAGCTAACTTTCCTAATGCTACATTTAATGGAGAATCTGGTAGCGATAACAGCTTATATACCGTTCTTAATATTTTATTAGCATTTAAAAACCCATTGATTGGTTTACAACTAGATATGCAAGGCGTTGCAATTTCGCAAGGAAGCGCATGTAGCTCTGGCGCTTCAAAACCTTCCATGGTATTAATGTCTATTTTGGACGAAGAAGAATTAGAACATTGTACGCCACTGCGAGTTTCATTTAGTCATTATACGACCAAAGAAGATATTGATAAATTCATAACAGCATTAAAAGAAGTTTCCAAAGATTTTATCATAGAAAAACAAAATACCGCGCATAGATAAATATTTATCGCAATAGGTATATTTTTTGTAATTTTGTAAAGTATTTTAAATAAAAATAAAAATTATGGCAGTAGAGATTACAGACCAGTCTTTCCAAGAAGTAGTATTAGCTTCTGACAAGCCTGTATTAGTAGATTTTTGGGCAGCATGGTGTGGACCATGTAGAATGCTAGGTCCAATTGTAGAAGAGCTAGCAAATGATTTTGATGGAAAAGCTGTGGTTGGAAAAGTGGATGTTGATAATAATCAAAATATATCAATGGAGTATGGTATCAGAAATATTCCGACATTATTGATTTTCAAGAATGGCGAAGTTGTTGATAAGCTAGTTGGTGTTAGTCCAAAAGAACTTATTGCTGAAAAACTTTCAGCACATATGTAAAAAAACAATCCTGAAAATGAGCGCTTTCCTAATAGGAGAGCGTTTTTTTTACAAAAAATTTGGAGAATGAAAATATTGTTGTATTTTTGCAACCACAATAATCAAGGCATCTAGCTGCGGTTATAGGCAAGATCCGGTAGTTCAGCTGGTTAGAATGCCGCCCTGTCACGGCGGAGGTCGCGGGTTCGAGTCCCGTCCGGATCGCAAAAAGTTTTCAATCACTTTTCAAAAGATTGATCCGGTAGTTCAGCTGGTTAGAATGCCGCCCTGTCACGGCGGAGGTCGCGGGTTCGAGTCCCGTCCGGATCGCAAAAAGTTTTCAATCACTTTTCAAAAGATTGATCCGGTAGTTCAGCTGGTTAGAATGCCGCCCTGTCACGGCGGAGGTCGCGGGTTCGAGTCCCGTCCGGATCGCAACTACAATAACAAAATAGTACAAAATGCTGTAAAACGTATGTTTTACAGTATTTTTGTTTTATACAGGTAACAAAAAGCATCAGGATTTCACAAGATGCCAGTGAGCTAGACAAGACCTATGTTGGATCAAGCATAAAAGTTGGGGACTAAGCAAAAAGTTTGAATAATCGGAATAAAAAAAAGAAATGGCATTCGAAATTTCGAGAGATGATACAATAGATAAAGGGGCAATAAAAATTTTGATGGATATATAAATATGCATCAATTTGATTAGGTAATTTTAGGCGTAATTCTTATGATATCAAAAATGCTTATATAGTACAAAAGTAGTCTCAAAGAGGATTTCCAGTAATGTATTCAACTTCTAAAACATGGGTGCAATAATGAAAAAAGAGAAAATAGTATTAATATTTATTGTGTTAGTTACTTCTATTTGTGTAATATTATCTTTTCTATATAAAATATTAAAATCAGATGAAATAACTAAAAAAAGAATACTTTCAATGGATAGACATACTAAAGTGCTGCAAATTTATAATGATTCTTTTAATCATAATTTTACCACCGTTTTATATGCTACAGGTGAACGCAAAACTTTATATTTTGATTTGAAAGTTGGTGATTCTATTTCAAAAAATAAAAATGATTCTATAATGTATATTTTTAGGAATGACTCTATACTTCAAATCAACTTACTTCCTTATGGGTATAAAGCTAATTGATTTAAATAACAGATTAAGTTATATACTTAATTTATGAAATATTGACAAAGCATTAGAATTATAAAATCACAAAAATTAATATTAGTAAGTGTCTTATTTTCAACATTTTTTTTTGATCATCTTGTCTGTTTATTATTATTTTAATCAGTATGATGAAAAAATTAAATCGAGAATTTTACAATTAGAAAAACATACTATTGTTCTAAACATATATCGTGATATCTCGCAGCACAATTTCATAATGGTAACATATAAAGACGGGCAAAATACGACCTTATACTATGATTTGAAAATTGGAGACTCTATTTCAAAAAAAAGAAATGATTCTATGTTGTATATATATAGAAAAGACTCTATTCTAAAAATAAATTTATTAGCATATGGATATAAAGCTTTATAAAGTAGACACTATCCCATAAAGTGTGTAAGTTAAAAAGTTAGGGCTTGGATTTTATAATCTGAGCCTTTTGTCAAAAATAATCATAAATTGGTTTAAAACAATTCCCCAATTGTGAATAGGCATTGTCCACTTCTTAGTAGATTCTTTGAGAGCTAAATAAACAGATTTCAACACGGCATCATCGGTAGGGAAAGACATTTTGTTTTTGGTATACTTTCTGATTTTCCCATTCAGATTTTCAATGAGATTAGTGGTATAAATGATTTTTCGAATTTCAAGTGGGAATTCAAAAAAGACGGTTAATTCATCCCAATTGTTTTTCCCAGATTGAATAGCGTACAAATATTTACTTTCCCACTTGGTTGCAAAATCTTCTAAAGCTGCTTTTGCAGCATCTTTGTTAGGTGCTGTATAAATGTGTTTCATGTCGGCAGAAAATTCTTTTCTATCCTTCCAGACTACATATTTACAAGCGTTCCTGATTTGATGAACCACACAAATTTGAGTTTGAGATTCAGGGAAAACCGAGCGAATAGTCTGAGTAAAACCATTAAGATTATCAGTAGCTGTAATCAAAATATCCTCAACTCCACGAGCTTTTAAATCCGTTAAAACATTCATCCAAAAACTGGAAACTTTCGTTTTTTCCAAGCCACATACCAAGAACATCTTTTCGTCCTTCTCGGTTTAATCCAACGGCTAAGTAAATGGTTTTGTTGATGACTTTTGAGTTTTCTCTGACTTTAAAAACTATTCCATCCATCCAAACAATAAGATACAAATCGTCTAACGGTCGGTTTTGCCAAGCAACTACTTCATTGGCAACAGCACTAGTAATTCTGGAAATGGTGGAGGTAGAAACATCAAAATCATACATTTCTTTAATCTGTTCTTCGATATCCGAAACGCTCATTCCTTTAGCATAAAACGAGATGATGATGTTCTCCAAACCATCAATAATATTGTGTCTTTTGGGAACTAAGGTGGGTTCAAAACTACCTTCACGGTCTCTGGGAACTTTAATCTCCGATTCTCCAAATGAGGATTTTATTTTCTTAGTTCCATGTCCGTTTCGGTAATTTCCACTTAATGTTTTTTCGTATTTTTCATTGTCCAGATGGCTGTCTAATTCAGCATCTAGCATATGTTCTACTGCTTTTTTGTGCAGTTCTTTGAAAAAAGTGGTTAAATCTTCTCCATTCTTAAAGGACTTGTAAAAATCCTTGTTGTTTAATAATTCTTCTTTGTCGATCATAACTATGTAATGTTTAAAAATAGTAAAAAGTTATTTCCGAAAAATTATTTGAGCTTTGAGGGCTCATAATTTTTCAGAATAACTTTTCAACTTACACAGTTAGTGGGACGCTACCATAAAGTACGAGGTTAGCTTTAAAATAGGTTTGTTTTACATTTCGGAAGTTTAATCAGAAGCACACTATGGGTTTAGACTCAAGTTTCAAAGGCTGTATTTCATCTTGTCTGTAGCAATGCTCAAATTTGCACATTGGTTTAACGAAGTGGAAGAATCGGGGTTTAAATCGTTTTCTATTTTAAAAAATACAATTACGAGTCATTATAATGATATTCTCAACTATTTTGAAAAGAGAAGTACCAATGCATCTGCCGAAAGTTTCAATGCGAAAATCCAAAACTTTAGAATTCAACTACGTGGATTAAGAGGCAAAGTTTTTTTTCTATTCCGATTATCTAAACTTTTTGCCTAGTCCCCAACTTTTGTGCTTGATCCCCATTTTTGGCTTTCTTTTGGAGAGTTAATGCATAAAAAAAAACAACCTTCTAAAATAGGAGGTTGTTTGTCTAATCGTAGACCCACAGGGATTCGAACCCCGACAGGCGGTACCAAAAACCGAAGTGCTACCGTTACACCATGGGTCTCTTTGATTATTGTGATGCAAATTTACAGCTTTTTTCTAAACTTCCAAATTTTATTTCAAAAAAAATGCATAATTTTATCAATAAATATTTTAAAGAAAGTCAATGTTAATCGATTGTTCTGATATTCAATTGGATAGAATGAGTCCGAAAACGGACTTCGAAATGGAAGTTTTTGAATTTTTGAAAGAAACTTTATCCGATAAGACAAAAACGACTGTCAAAACCTCAGGTTCGACAGGTATTCCGAAACTTTTTGAAGTTGAAAAAGCGAGAATGTTTGCTTCAGCAAAGATGACCTGCGATTTTTTGCGTCTTAAAAAAGGAGATTCTGCAGCACTTTGTATGCCGGTTGAGTATATCTCTGGAAAAATGATGTTGATACGGGCAATAGAAAGAGGTTTGAAGTTACAAGTCTTCACACCCAAAACCGAAGCTTTGTCTCAGTTGAATTTGCCTATTGATTTTTGTGCGCTCACACCTTTACAAGTTGAAAATAGTTTGACCAAACTAAAATTAATTAAAAATTTAATAATTGGTGGAGCAGGCGTTTCTGAAAGTTTAAAAAAGAAAATTTATCAGCATCTGGACAATGAAAAACATACTATATATGAAACCTACGGTATGTCCGAAACCTTATCGCATATCGCTTTGAAAAAGATTTATCCGATTTCTGAAGATTATTTTACAAGTTTCGAAAATGTTGAAATTTCTACTGATACTCGTGGTTGTTTGCAAATATTTTCACCACAAATAAATTCAGAGTTTTTAATTACTAACGACTTGGTGGAGATAATTAATGACAAACAATTTCGGTTTTTAGGAAGGATTGATAATGTAATTAATTCTGGTGGGGCTAAAATTTTTCCAGAAAAAATCGAGAGTTTTCTCAAGAAGGAGGTTTCTGCAGAATTGATTGTGACGTCTATAAAGGACGAACATCTGGGAGAGAAGATGATTTTGGTAATAGAAGGTCAAGACGATGACAAACTTCGAAACAGCATATTTAATCTTAGTTTTGAGCGAAAATTGGATCGTCCAAAGCAAATTGTTTTTATTGATAAGATGCCGAGAACGCCCAATGGAAAAGTAAGTCGTTTAGATTTAAAACAACAATTAAAAGAACTTTTGTAATGATCGATTTTTCGAGTGAGTTAAGTTTTAAAACCTCCCGAAGTGGCGGTGCTGGCGGACAACATGTCAATAAAGTAGAAACTGCGGTCACGGCGATTTGGAATGTCTCAGCAACTCAGTTTTTTAATGAAGAACAAAAAAAATTAATTTTAGAAAAACTCAGAAATAGAATTAATAATGACAGTATTCTACAACTGACTTCAACGGAAGCGCGCTCCCAATTAGAAAATAAAAAGATTGTGATCGAAAGAATGCTTAATTTGGTGAATGCAGCAATATTGATACAAAAGCCACGTAAAAAGACAAAACCACGTAAGAGCCAAATTGAAAAACGACTGAATGCCAAGAAGATTCTGTCTGAGAAAAAAGATAATCGCCGTTTTCGCTACTAATAAAGAATGAATAGTTTTTTCTATTCATAAAAAAGCTGTATTTTTACCCTCCGATTTTTGAAAAATGGAAAGAGAAATCAAAATTAGTTTTCAGATTATTAATTCGTATAATGATTTGAACGAAATTGAAAAGAAATTGTTTGATTCTGCTAAAGCAGTGCGCGAAGATGCGTACGCTAATTATTCTAATTTCCTGGTAGGATGCGCCTTGTTGCTGGATAATGGCGAAATAGTTACAGGAAGCAATCAAGAAAATGCAGCCTATCCATCTGGATTGTGTGCAGAACGGACCACCATATATTGGGCTTCGGCTAATTTTCCAAAATCCAACATCAAGAAAATTTTTGTTATTGGCGCGCCAAGAAACACCATCAGTTCGCAACCAATTCCGCCTTGTGGAGCTTGTCGACAAAGTATTTTAGAATACGAAGCCAAACAAGATGAACCTATCGAACTCTATTTTGCTTCTTTGGAAGGCGATATTTTTAAAACCAAATCGGTGAGAGATATGTTGCCTTTTTCTTTTGATTCTAGTTTTTTATAGTCTTTAAACAATAGAAACTTCGTTGTTATCAAATTTTTTGCGAAGTCGTTGTTTTGATTTTTTCACACCATCAACACTAAGTCCTAGCAGTTGTGCAATTTCTATATTGCTAAGTCCTAGTTGATTGAGTAATATGATTCTAAGATTGGACTCGGTTAGTCCTGGGAAATTATTGGTTACAAATTCGTAGTATTCTTCTTCTTCCCGAATAAATATTTCTTTGAATTTATTCCAGTTTTCATCGGTCATCAGATGTGAAATCTTAAGTTCTTCCATTGCGGACAAAGCATTTTGTGCTTTTTTGTTTTGTTTTAGCTTGTTGATTTCTGTGTCGATGTTGTTGATTTGTTTGTTTCTGTCAACCAAATAAGATTTGAAGCTTGCCAAAGTATTATGGGTGGATTGTATTTTTTTGTCCGATTCTATTTGTTCCAGTTTAAAACCTAAAATTTGTTTTTCATAATGTAATTTCAAAAGTCTTACTTTTCTTTTATTAAGGCTGAAAACACTAACAACAAGTCCAATTAGCAAAATACTGACAGCGAGAAGTGCCCATTTTATAACTTCGGATTTTTCGGCTTTGTTTTTTTCGGCTTCTAGCTTCCATTCAACTCGTTCTTTTTGGCTTTTCCAATTTACCATTTTTACAGCATCTGGACCTTCTTCCATTGCTGTTTCATTGTTCAGATTTTCTATGCGGCGCCTTGTATTAAGTTCTGCCACATCATTTTTGTCAGCGATGGCAATTTGCAATAAAAGTTTCTGAATGTCCAGCTCAAAGCCATTAAGATAGGTTTTGGTTTTTATAAAGGTTAGCGCGTCGGTCAGAATTTTTTTGGCTTCATCATTTCTTTGTGTTGATACGTATATTTTTCCAAGTTCTATTTGGGCGTACATCGTATTGCGCTCGTTGTTTTCGGATTGGGAAATTTTGATATCTTCTTTGAGAAGTTCTTCTGCTTTTGTGTAATTTTTCTTATCTGCTTCGATGATTGCCAAATCACCTAAGGCTTTTGCATAACGCAGTTTATCATTTATTTTTAAGGCAGCAATTTTTGTTTTTTCGAGGTAAGCAATCGCATCGGGAATTTTATTTAGCTTTCTGTAATTATTGGCAATATTGTTGAGTACAGCGCCATAGTTTTTGTCTTTTTGATGGGGTAATTTTAAAAAGCGCAGGAGATATTCATTGCTTTTTTGATAGTCCTCCATCGTTGACCAAAAGTAGGCGTTAAGTTTTAAAATATATTCTGCTTCAATAATATCTATATCGGTTGCGTGTTGCAATCTTTTTTCAGCATTCAGGAAGTACGGCATTGCTTCGGGATAGAAGTTGTAATTGTAATAGTAAAAACCAACTTTACTGTTTAGCCAAATTAAGAAGTTCTCATTGGAAATATTTTCACTTAATTGTATGGCTTCTTTATAGAGTTTGGTACTTTCAGGATTGTATTTGTCCAAAGATTTTGAAACGAAATCAGCATATATTACTTTCTGTATTATTTCTTTTTCCTGCGATTTGATCGTGGTTTTATTAGAAAAGTATGTTTCTAAATCTTTTTGATTGTCAATTTTTGTTGCAGATTCTATATAATTCGTAGTTAGAACAGTTTGTTTTTTTGCTCTTTGACTAGAAATTATGATTCCACAAAATAAAAGAAGGATAAAAAAAGAGTAGTTTTTTAACATACTTACAAATGTATTATAAAATTTAGTTAATAAAAATAATTAAATGTTAAGGATTTTATTTTGTATCATATTGATAATCATAGGTATTTATTTGTAAAATAATTTGTCCACCCCGATGTCCACCCTGTTTTTTTGGAATGCTTTTAATTTTTTTGGAGTTTTGTCAAAAATATTTAGACAACTATTACTAACCTCTTACCAAGAAATTATGAATGTCTAAATTGATTAATAACCATTCTATTATATGCAAAATGCCAGTTACTAGCTGGCATTTTTATATTTCGTAGATACTGCTTTTCGCGTTGATATTTTTAATGATATTTTCTGTCCTTTCCTTGTGTGTATCGGTAATAAATATCTGTCCAAAATTTTCTTGATTTACCAAATCTATCAATTGTGAAACGCGTTTGTCGTCCAATTTATCAAATATATCATCGAGGAGAAGAATAGGCGTTTTGTTGGTCAATTCTTTTATTCGGATCATTTGTGCGAGTTTCAAAGCGACAAGAAAGGTTTTTTGTTGCCCCTGAGAACCTGCTTTTTTTATTGGATAATGCATCATTTCAAACAACAAATCATCTTTATGAATGCCACGCGAAGTATAAGTAAGAATTCTGTCTTTTTCTAAGTTTAGCTTTAGTAATTCCGAGAAATCTTGTTCCAAATCCGATTGATATGTGATAGTGACTTCTTCTTTTCCTCCTGAAATGCTTTTATAAAATTGTTGCATCACAGGATTAAGTTTCAAGACAAATTCTTTTCGTGTGGTAAATATTTTTTCGCCAAATTTTATCAGAGGCTCATTATAAATTTCTAAACTCTCGATGTCAAAATATCTGTTTTTTGCAAAGGATTTTAATAAAGCATTGCGCTGTTGTAAGGTTTTTTGATATTGTATTAAGGCAAAAAGATAGTCGCTATCGGTCTGAGAAATCATCGCATCCAAAAACTTTCTACGACTTTCTCCAGAATCCGAAATTAAATTTTGGTCATAAGGCGAAATAATAACCGAAGGCAAATATCCAACATGATCGGAAAGACGATCGTAGTTTTTATCATTTTTTTTGATGACTTTTTTGGTGTCTTTGCTGAGGATGATTTTTAAAATATCTTCTTTTTCCTCGTTCTGAATTTCAGCTTCGATACTGAAGAAATCGCTTTCATTTTTAATATTATTAAAATCCGAATTTCCTAGAAAACTTTTACCGACTGACAAATAATACAAAGCATCGAGAATATTGGTTTTTCCGACACCATTATTGCCCACAAAACAATTAATTTGTGCGCTTAGATCCAGTTGCAAACTTTCGTGGTTTTTGAAATTATGAAGACTGAGTTTGTTAATTCTCAAAGTATTGATTTTTTGGAATAACAAAGATAAGTCAATTCAGACTCTTAAAAAAGGTCAAAGCTTTTATGAATGAAATAAATAATTAACGGAAGTCCAGAACAAGACTCGATCCCAAAGGAAAAGTAAGCGTCCGACTTTTTATCATTCGCAAAATATATCAGAATACAACTGATGAGTGATGTTATAAATAAAGCAACTCTTATGTCAGTTTTAAAGCTAAAAACGCTGATAATATTGGCAATCAAAATTAAGAAATAGGCAAGGAGTTTGGTGTTTTTGATGCCAATTATTTTCGGAAAAGTAACAATTGTATCCAACTTCATATCCCGAATGTCAAAGGGCAAGACCAAAGCTGAAATATAAAAAAAACTGAATCCAATAATTTCCCATTTAACTTCTGCCAATCCCAAGAATCCAAAGCACAAGCCCCAAACCAGGCCAACGTAAAATATTTTAAGAAAAGGAATTTTCCGAATGGTAGCTTCCCAGAATTTGCTGTTGTATAAAAGTCCAAGAATAACGATGAGAAGCCACCTTAATAATATTTGCTGGTTATGATTTTTGATAATCAGTAGAACGCAAATAATGCCTGTAATACTGTTGAAAATTAATACTTTGTAAAATATTTTTCCTTGATTTTGGTATTTTGTATAAAGATAGCCACTAAAAAATGTCAGGAAAATAAGATAAAGCTTAGGCAAACGGAACGCGTTTTGTTCCAAAAGGAAAAAAGCTGCCAACATGGTTCCCATTAAGGATACGTAGATTTGGCTGTCAACAATATATTTTTTTGCTAATTTTAAAACTGACATTATTTTACAAAGTAAACAAAATTGTGGCTTTGTAAAATTTAAAAATAAAAGTTTATGAAAAAACTGATTTCTACTTTTGGATTGTTGCTTTTGACAAGTTTTGTCACAACCTTGTATGGACAAAATTTCTACGAGCAACAATGGAAAATTCTTACAGAACAAGCGCAGAAAGGAAACTTTAAGTCCAATCAGCCCATTATTCTCAACATTCAAAAGCAAGCCATGAAAGATAAAAACCTTCCAGAACTTATCAAATCGCTGAAAGCTGAATTTAGCATCATGCGAAGAACGCTAGATGATACGCAGAATGATACGGCGAGTCAATTTTTTAAGAAAATCCAAGAAGCGGGAAGTTTATTTTCTGGTGAAGAAGCCTTGGTTTTTCAAGTTTTGAAAGCAGAGTTTATCCGAGATTATTACGACTCGGTGCAATGGCGAATTCGGTCCAGAACCAATACCGACAACCAAGATGTCAGCCAAATAGAAACCTGGACCAATCTTGGGTTTAAAAATTATTTGAGCAAAGAATATCAAAATATTTTCAAACAAAAAGAGCTTTTAAAATCGATTAGCTTAAAATTCTACCAAAGTATTTTCAATTCAAAATTCGATTTGGAATATTATCCTACGATGTTGGATTGGGCAAGTGGACAATATATTAACTTTTTGAGCAATTCTACTTTGTTTACAAAAAATGAGTTGGAAACGAATGAGGCAACAATTCTTAAACTTTATGATGATGTTATTGCAGCCAATTCGGGTAACGCCAATTTGTATTTTAAAACTCAAAAATTAGATTATCAAATTGGACGAAATCCCAATGATAAAAGCCTAAAGGAAAAATGGCAAACTCTATATAATGATTCTACAGAAGGCGATTACAAAGTGATGATTGCTTCGCGAATCGCTGAAAATTTGATCTCAAATCAAAAAGAATCGGAAGCTTTAGAAATTATTAAAAAAGCAAAATCAGCGTATCCCAAATCAGGTTTTTTAGGAAATATTCAAAATCAGGAAAACCAGATTCTTCTTCCCAATGCTAGTTTCTATTTAGAATCTACAACTTTGGCTAACAAACCGATTCAGCTTTTGGTGGAAGCAAAAAATGTCAAAAAAGCACAGCTTAAAATTTACCAAGTCAAAGAGGATATCAAAGGTTTTTTAGGCTATTTATCTAGGTTTAATGATTCGAACAAATATCAAAATATAAAAAAAGTTTTAGTAAGAACAGAAAGTTTTGATTTTCCTACAAAGAATGATTATAAATCTCATAAAACAGCTTTCGAAATAAAAGCGCTTCCAGCAGGCATCTATCTCACCGAATATCTTGTGGATGGTAAGCCTATGTCATACCAGCGGGATAATTATTTTTTGGTATCTGCCGCAAAATCTATTTTTAAAAATGTAATTAATGATAACAATACAGATTGGGAATATTTTTGGATCAATTCTGAAAATGGAAAACTAATTAAGAATCCCAACCTAAAAGTTCATGAGTTTCCTTTTGAGTCGCAATCTCCCTCGGTTCAACCCATCATTGTTTCGAAAGATTCCAGTTTTAAAATGCCTATTTCTGATAAAAAAGCTTATTATCGTTTCAGTGTTATAGAAGATGTTAACACTGGAGACGTAGAGTTAAAACACACTTATGGCTCGACTAATGATTACTACAACAATAGAAATATCGATAAAGAACATCGTGCGCAGATTTTCCTAGATCGCGCGATTTATAGACCTGGACAAGTCGTTTATTTCAAAGTCATTAATACAAAGCTTGAAAATAATAAGGAAACGACAATGTCGGGCATTAAACAAAAAATTATTTTGGAGGATGTTAATTCCAATGAAGTGGGCGCCCAAACTTTTGTAACCAACGAATTTGGTTCTTATAGCGGGAGTTTCACTTTGCCAAAATCAAAGCTTAATGGACAATTTAGATTAAGTATTAATGATTCTAATCTTGAGCTTTATTCGGGGAAAGCATTTTCTGTTGAAGAATACAAACGTCCAAATTTTGAATTAAATTTTGACCCGATCAAAGACGAATATAAATATGGTCAAAAGATAGAACTAAAAGGAAAAGCAATCATGTTTTCGGGAGTTCCGTTGTCGAATGCTACTATCAATTATGAAATCAAAAAGCAAAATATCCGTTGGCGATATTTCTCGTGGTATCCACAAATTTTTGATAACGAAAATTCAATTCTAGGTGAAACAAAAACCAATGACAAAGGCGAATTCACAATTGTTTTGGATCTCAAGAAAAACGAAAAACTAGAGGGCATCCAGATTGACGAATTTAATATTAATACTAGCGCGACGGATATTTCAGGCGAGACGCAATCGGCAAATACGCGTTTGACGGTGTCTTCGGTTTCGCATTATATCACGGCGACGAATCTTAAAGACCAGTTTTCTGATGATGAGATAAAAGTAAACGTTGAAACCAAAAATTACAACAACCAAAACTTAAAAAAATCCTATCACACGAAATTAAGCAAACTAGAAGAACCGCAACGTATTTTCAGGAATCAGTTTAAAAATCAAATTCAGGATTTACCACAATTATCAAAGTCGGAGTTTGAAAAATTGTTTCCACACGATCGTTTTGATAAAACTGAACTTCCTAAAAATTGGAAAACCGAACAGGTTTTGTTTGACAAAACGGCGCAAGATTCTTTGTTAAATATCGGAAAATTGTCGCCAGGTTTTTACCGATTGGAGTTTTACAATATCGAAGGAAAAGACAGCATCAAAACAAGTCAAGATTTTCAGGTTTGGAGCAAAACCAATTTGGATCCGAAACAAAAAACTTTTCTGAATACCAGTTTTGATAAAAAAGAATATCAAGTTGGAGAAACAGCAAATCTTTTGATTTATTCGGCCATTCCAAATGCTTTAGCCAATATTTATATCCAAAATGGCGATGGAGAAACTTTATATGAAAGCAAATCTTTATCGAATGGATTTTTAAAATATCCAGTTAAGATTAATCAAAAATCAGAAGTCTGGAACGTGCAAGTGGTTTTGGCAGCTTTTAATGATGTACGAACCGAAAATTTGTATGTGCCAATCAAAAGAAAAGATGATGGCTTGAAAATAGAAACCACAACTTTCCGCGACAAATTGCAACCGAATTCCAAAGAAAAATGGAGTTTTAAAATCGTTGGTGCACCAAATGAAAAAGTGCTCGCAGAAGTACTTGCCAATATGTACGATATGTCGTTGGATAAATTTAGAAGTAACAATTTTTCGTTTAGCAATATTTATTATCGCAACGATATTATTAATGATTATAATTTAAATACATCATTAAGTAGTGCATACTTTTCTGATAGACTTAAGAATATAGAATCAAAGTTTGTGAAAAAACCAGAATTTGATTGGAAGTATTTTAATTTGATTTTTACAGATATAGATGGAGATGGCCTAAGTGACGCTGATGATGCTTGTCCAACGGTTTATGGTTTGAGAGAATATAATGGTTGTCCAAAACCTGCAATGGCGTATGCATTGGAAGCTACTGGAGCGGTAAGAGGATCAAATATGAGAAGTAAAATGGCAATTCCAGCTGCTGCACCTATTTCTAAAGAAGAACGCTTAATGGAAGATAAAAATTCATTTAATCAAAATGAGGATTTAGAAAAAATAAAAATTCGGGAAAATCTCAACGAAACGGCATTTTTCTATCCAAATCTCGTGACCGATGAAATGGGAAATATCAGTTTTGAATTTACCACGCCAGAAGCTTTAACCAAATGGAAGCTGATGTTGTTGGCGCACACCAAAGATGCAAAATCTGCTTATGCTGAGAAAACAATGATCACACAAAAAGACTTCTCGGTGACACCAAATTATCCGCGCTTTTTACGGGAAAGTGACGAAATTAATTTCCAAAGCAAACTGAATAATTTAACATCAAAACAACTGAATGGCGTCGCACAAATCAAAATCTTGGATGCTTTTACCAATGAAGATATTACGCAGAAATTTGGATTAAGCCAAATGACAGCAACAAAAGGCTATAATTTTGAACAATCATTTTTACTCAACGGGAATAGTAGCGATGCTTTAACGTGGACTTTAAAAGTTCCGAAAGATGTTAGTTCTATCATTTTGAAAGTCGTTGCAAAAGCAGGCGAGTTTTCGGATGGCGAGCAAAAAGCCATTGCCATTCTCCCAAATCGTATGTTGGTGACGGATGCGGTTCCGGTTTTTGTAAAAGAAGGCGAAACCAAAACTTTCCAGATTGATAATTTGCTTAACAATAATTCTTCGACTGTTTCTAATGTTAGACACACTTTGGAGTTAACAACCAACCCGATTTGGGAAGTGATGTTTGCGTTGCCAAGTCTTAAAAATGAAACTAAAAACTCGGCAGATGTTATCTTTAACAAATGGTTTGCGGATGTTATTGCTTCGGAAGTTTTCAAAGCCAATCCAAGACTGAAAACTATTTTTGACGAATACCAAGCGAAAGGACTTTTGACCTCGAATCTTGAAAAAAATCAAGAGCTGAAACAACTTCTTCTCGACGAAACGCCGTGGATGTTAGACAGCAAAAATGAAGAAGAACAAATGTCAAAATTGGTGCGACTTTTTGATGTCAACACGATGCGTAATAGTATTCAGCAAGATTGGGAAAGTTTGTTGCAATTGCAAAATCCAGATGGCGGATTTAGTTGGTATCCTGGCTATCCGAGTTCTTATTATTCGTCTTTGTATATTCTTAAAAACCTAGGAAAGCTCAATCTTTGGTTAAAAGATAATGTTAAAGAGTATCAGTCGGATTCTCAAAAACAAATGCTAACCAAGCTTATCACATTCGTAGATAATAATATTAATAAATATTGGGATGTTCGTAAAGAAAATCCTTGGAGCAATGCTTCTTTGGAATATCTCGATGCAAGACATTATTGGGAAAAAGATTATCCATTGACAGCGAATCCTAAAACGCTGAAAAATTTAGTTATTAAAAAAACGAAAACGGCGAAGATTGACGAATTCACATTCTTTGGATTGCATCGTGCAGCATTGTTATTCGATCAATATGGATTAAAAGATGTGTCAACAAAATTGATGACCTATCTTAAAGAAACTTCCACCGAATCCAAAACGCAAGGTGTCTATTGGAAGCAAAATCTAGACGATTGGGGTTGGTATGCTTCAAAAGTGGTGAACCATGCTGGCGCGTTGGAAGCTTTCAATGTTTTGAAACCAAACGATCAACAATTTATTGAAGATCTTAAAATTTGGTTGATTACCCAAAAAGAAGTTAACTCTTGGGGAACTTCGAGAAGTACCGCAGAAGTTATTTTTACAATTCTTAATTCTGGCAAATCTTGGACAACGCCAGAAAGTGATAAAGCGACTATTATTTGGGGATCAAAAGATATGAAACTAGCCGACCAAAAAGCAACGGGCTATATTAAAATGAGCGATACAGCTGATAAATTGGACAAGTCTTTGGGAAAAGTTACGGTGACCAAACCTGGTCCCGGCATTGTGCAAGGTGGCTTGTTCTGGCAATATTATGAAGATTTGGATAAAATAAAATCTTCGGAAAATTATATTTCCATCAACAAAGAATACTTCAAAAAAGTGAAAACCGAAAATGGCGAACAACTTATTCCTATCAATGAAAAAACAATCTTGAAAGTTGGTGACAAGATTACAGTGAGAATGATTCTTAACGCCGACCGTAATATGGAATATGTTCATCTCAAAGATATGCGCGCTGCAGGAACCGAGCCTTTGGACGTTATTTCTGCATACCAATGGAAAAATAATTTAGGTTATTATCAATCAACAAAAGATGCGTCAACCAACTTCTATATCGAGTATATGCCGAAAGGAAAATACATCTTCGAATATGATTTGGTAGCCAATGCTTCGGGGATTTTCTCAACTGGGATTTCGACTTTACAAAATTATTATGCGCCTCAAATGAATAGTCATACGGCAGGTTCCAAAATGGAGATCAAATAATTTTTTAGATTTAATAGTATAACAAAGCGGCAGAACTTCTGTCGCTTTGTTATTTTTATTAAGTTTATTTTTAATTTTAAATAGGATAATTTTGCATTGAAAGTTTGAATAATTTCCTAAGATTTATTATTATTTCAAGTTTAATTTTAGCAACTTTGTTATTGGTTTTAATTTTAAAAATAAAATCCAAACCAAAACTTCAAGACAATAAAAACAACTCAAAACCCATCATTTCTTATGCGAAATATTTTCAGTGCCGTAGATGCTGACTTTTACATCAAAGCCATCAACCAACTAACACCGGAAACATCTGCCAAATGGGGAAAAATGTCGGTTGATCAAATGTTGGCACATTGCAATGTGACTTATGAATTGGTGTATGAACCGCAAAAACACAAAAAACCGGGCTTCCTTGCAAAATGGATGATGAAAAAATTTGTGAAACCAAAAGTGACCAATGAGTTAGCTTACAAGCAAAATTTGCCAACTGGACCTATGTTTTTAATTAAAGATAAAAAAGATTTTGATTTTGAAAAAAAACGTTTGATTGGTTTTATACAAAAAACACAACAATTCGGAGAAGCGGCTTTTGATGGTAAAGAAAGTGCTAGTTTTGGAAAGCTAAATGCGCAAGAATGGAATAATATGATGGCCAAACATCTCGATCATCATTTGGCGCAGTTTGGCATTTTATAATTTAGTTAAAAAAAATATGAGATTAATTTTCTTTTTTTTATTGACGATTTCTAACTTGTTTTTTTCTCAATCGAAAGAAGCGATGCAGGCTTACCTTATCAATAACGAAAAAGCTTTTATTGGAAAAATAAATAACGGAACGCCGATTTCTGTTAACATTATAAAAGCTGAAGCTTTAGATAATAACATTAATGAATTTGCAGTTTCAGGAACATCCGATGTGGAAGGCACAGTTTGCAACTTTAATGGAAAATTGACTTTGGAGTCCCAATCCGACAATCCCAAGTTAGCAACTTTGTTTTATAAATTCGAATTTCAAGAAGAAAAACTTCACGAACATACGGGGATTTTTACGGGCTCTTTAGCGATGAAGACGTTGACCGATACTTTGGCACTTGTCGTTTTTGAAGGCACTTGGGAAAGTTATAACAAACGTATGCGCTTCCCCGTTTTTTTTGATAATAATGAATTCTTAAAAACCAAATTGCAAGAACTCGCAAAATAATGAAGCTATACGAAAATATTGATTTCCGAAAACTGACCTTGGAAAACCGAATCGTGATGTCGCCCATGTGTATGTATTCTGCAAAAGATGGTGTGGCAACCGATTTTCATTTGGTTCATTACGGAAGTCGCGCGCAAGGTGGCGTAGGACTTGTAATGGTGGAAGCAACGGGCGTTGTGCCAGAAGCTCGTATCACCCCGCGTTGTCTTGGACTTTGGAATAAAGAACAAGAGCTGGCTCTGAAAAGAATTGTTGATTTCGTGCACAAAAATTCTAAATCAAAAATCGGTATTCAGCTCGCACATTCGGGACGCAAAGGATCGATGTGGAATAGTCAACAACTAAAGCTGTCAGAAGGTGGTTGGCAAACGGTCGCGCCAAGTGCAATAGCTTATGCGCCAGAAGATGAACTTCCAAAAGCATTGAGCATAGCTGAAATTAAAACCTTAATTCAGGATTTTAAAAAATCGGCGAGTAGAGCTGTAGAAGCTGGCTTCAACGTCATCGAAATTCATGCGGCGCATGGCTATTTGATTCACCAATTTTTATCACCAAAATCAAATCTAAGAACGGATGAATATGGTGGAAGTTTTGAAAATCGAATTCGATTTTTGCTCGAAATTGTAGATGCAGTCAACGAAGTTCTTGATGATAATATAGCGTTGTTTGTGCGCGTGTCCGGGTCAGAATATGTGGAAGGCGGTTGGGATATCGATGACAATGTTCGTCTGGCTGAGGTTTTGAAAACCAAATCTGTTGATCTTATTGATGTCTCGTCTGGCGGGAATATTCATGGTGTTAGCATTACTTTGTTTAATTCCTATCAGGTGCCATTTTCGCAAAAAATCAAACAAAAAACAGGTATGAAAACGGGCGCGGTTGGACTGATAGAAGATGCTAAAACCGCGGAAGCTATTTTACATAATAATGAAGCCGATCTTATTTTTCTAGGTCGAGAACTTTTGAGAAATCCATATTTTCCCGTTATTAATAGTTTTGAATGGGATGAACATTGTGCTTTTCCCAAACAATATGAAAAAGCCAAACCAGAAAATTCTTAATTATATTTAAAATTGAAGAAGATTTAAATTGAGAAATTATCGCACAGATGGAGATGGGGTTTTAAAAAATTAAATACTTTTTTAAAAACATAACAATCTGAGATTTAAAACAAATTTGATTGTAATTTTTAAAGAAATAAATATTAAAATTTCCTAAAAAAGTTTCAGAATATTTTAAAATTTTGAGGCGCTCTTTTGTCTCTTAGAATCAATAATCAAAGTCTTTTTTGCCTTTTAAAGAACAGAAATGTTATTTTATATAAGTTAAAAAAATGTTATTTTACTTTGATATTAATTCTGTATATGTATCTTTATTAAGGAAATGATTTGGTTTTTATTATGAATTCAGTTCATTAGCGAAAATCGTATTAACACTTAGTTCATACCACTTACAATACACTATTTATTATGAAAAAACGTCCCAATTACCGGAAATTTCAGCCTCAATTGAAGCGGATTGAGGAACTTGAAAAGAATAATTCTGCTTTCAAAAGAATATATTCAGAATACGAATTGATGTCCAACGAACTGTGGGAAATTGAAAATGATGAGAAAAACTCTATTCCTGATGATTTTATAAACGCCATCCAATTGCAAGCCGAATATCTAGAAGAAGAGATTAACAACTGGCTGACGAATATCACACCAAAGGATACAGAAGCCTAATATGCTATTTAAAGAATAATTTCCTACTTTTACAGGCCTAATTTTTTTATAAAAATATATATGATTGCTATTGTAGATGGAGGTTCTACTAAATGCGATTGGGTTATTCTAGAACAAGATGGTAAAGAAGTTTTTAAAACGGAAACCATAGGTTTTAATCCCAATATTATTTCACCAGAGCTTATCGCGCCAGAAGTTGAAAATAATAAAGCTTTGATGTCTGTTGCAGCAGAAATCAAACATTTGTTTTTTTATGGTTCGGGCTGTGGGGTTCAGAAAAATCGAGAAATCGTTCAGAAAGAACTTAATAAAGTTTTTACTAAAGCTTACGTTACCGTCAAAGAAGATCTTATCGCAGCAGCGTATGCAGCTTATCGTGGTAAGCCCGAAATTGTTTGTATTCTTGGGACAGGTTCTAACTCTTGCTATTTTGATGGTGAGGAGATGAGAACCGAATTGCCTTCTTTAGGATTTTTAATTGGTGACGAAGGCAGTGGCAGTTGTCTTGGTAAGCAGTTGGTACGCCATTTTTTCATGAAAAAATTACCACAGGATTTGCACAATCAATTTGCAGAAATTTATCAATTAAACATTGAAGATCTTTTGCAAAATATGTATCATAATCCTCGTGTTAATGCTTATTTTGCAGATTTTACAAGATTCATTGTCGATCGCAAAACACACCCATATTTTCAACAATTTGTTTATAAAGAGTTAAAGAATTTTTTAGAATTCCAAGTACTCCCATATAAAGAATGCCGCAATAGCGAGCTTAATTTTATCGGATCAATTGCTTATTTTTTTGAAGATATATTAAGAGCTGTTGCAGCAGAGTTTCATTTTACAGTTGGGGACATTGTACAACGACCGATAGAAAGTCTTGTCAACTACCATCGTAACTATATTTTGCCAAAACTTTTACCCTAAGTTTTTGGAATTAATTTGAAGAAGGGAATTTTTTATTAATTAAAAAAATTAAAATGTCGAAACAAAATCAAAAGGATTTAAATGCCTTTAATAAAGCCGCTTTAGATTATCACAGAGCAGAACCTAAAGGCAAAATCGAAGTTGTACCATCCAAACCGCATTCTTCACAAAGAGATCTGAGTTTGGCCTATTCACCCGGAGTTGCCGTACCTTGTATGGAAATCCACAACAATCCACAAGCTGTTTATGACTATACCTCCAAAGGGAATTTGGTGGCCGTTATTTCTAACGGTACAGCAGTTTTAGGATTAGGTGACATTGGCGCGGAAGCTTCAAAACCAGTGATGGAAGGTAAAGGTTTATTGTTCAAAATATTTGCAGATATCAATGTCTTTGATATCGAAATTAATGAAAAAGATCCCGATAAATTTATAGAAATCGTAAAAGGTATTGCACCGACTTTTGGTGGGATTAACCTAGAAGATATCAAAGCGCCAGAAGCGTTCTACATCGAGCAAAAATTGAAAGATGAACTAGATATTCCGTTGATGCATGATGACCAGCACGGTACAGCGATTATTTCTGCAGCGGCGCTACTCAATGCTTTAGAAATTGCAGATAAAAAAATCGAAGATGTTAAAGTCGTGGTGAATGGTGCAGGTGCCGCAGCAATTGCTTGTACCAAACTTTATATCGCATTGGGACTTTCGAAAGATAATATTTTGATGTGCGATTCCAAAGGTGTTATCAATCATTTAAGAACCAACCTTACACCAGAGAAAATAGATTTCATCGCACAAACTCAGTTAGCGACTTTGGAAGAAGCTTTGAGGGATGCTGACGTTTTTGTCGGTTTATCAAAAGGAAATGTCATGACTCCGGAAATGTTGTTGAGCATGTCGGACAATCCTATTGTTTTTGCACTAGCGAATCCCGATCCAGAAATTGACTATAACTTGGCAATCGAAACCCGAAAAGACGTTATTCTTGCAACAGGTCGTAGCGATTTTCCTAATCAGGTTAACAATGTATTAGGCTTTCCATATATTTTCCGTGGTGCTTTGGATGTACAAGCCAACGGAATTAATGAAGAAATGAAATTAGCTGCTGTACGTGCACTTGCCGCTTTAGCGAAAGAGCCAGTTCCGGAAATGGTTAAGTTGGCTTATAACCTAAAACAGTTACATTTTGGAAGAGATTATTTTATTCCAAAACCTTTTGATAACAGATTGTTGACACGCGTATCGATCGCGGTGGCAAAAGCAGCGATGGAAAGTGGTATTGCAGCAAGTCCTATTCAGGATTTTGAAGCTTATGAAACCCATCTTTTGGATAGAATGGGTCGCGATGAAAAGCTGATCCGTATGATGCAGAGTCGTGCCAAGTCCAATCCAAAACGTGTAACATTAGGCAATGCCGAAGAATATAATGTTCTGAAAGCAGCACAAATTCTTTACGAAGAAGGAATTGCCAAACCAATTTTGTTGGGCGAAAAGAAATTCATCAAACAACAGATGGAAAAATACAACATCAATATCGATGTGCCAATTATCGATCCTGTAGATGAAGACCAAGAGGAAAACCGAATAAAGTACCGTGAAACACTTTGGAAACTTCGCCAACGCAAAGGTATGAATGAGTATAAAGCAAAACGTTTTGTTCGTCAAAGAGATTATTTCGGTCCTTTGATGTTGTCACATGGCGATACAGATGCTTTGATTGTTGGTTTTTCTAAAAACTATTCATCCGTTTTGAAACCTGTTTTGGAAGTTGTTGAAAAGGAAAAAGGTGTTGATAAAGTCGCCGCAATGATGATGATTTTAACAGAGAAAAAACCGATTTTCTTTGCAGATACATCAATTAATCAAAATCCAACCTCGGAAGATTTGGTAAACATTGCAAGAATGTCAGAACTAACTGTCAAAACTTTTGCGATAGAACCAAGAATTGCGATGTTGTCATTCGAAAACTTTGCATCAATTTCTGATACATCGAAAAAAGTTGCTAAAGCGGTTTCTATTCTTCATGAAAAATATCCAAAAATGATTGTAGATGGCGAAATTCAGCCAGATTTTGCTATGAATAGCGACCATTTGAGCGATTATCCTTTTTCAAAATTAGGAACAGAACCAGCTAATGTTTTTGTTTTTCCTAATTTGGAAAGTGCGAATTTGTCCTACAAAATTATCCGTGGGATGAAGATGGCACAAGTAGTCGGACCAATTTTGATGGGACTAAAACAACCTGTCCATGTACTCCAAATGCGCTCTAGCGTGGACGAAATCGTTAACTTGGCGACTATTGCTGTTTTGGACGCGCAACGTCGCGAGCTGAAAAATTAATTTCAAGATTCTTAAATAATATGAAAAGCGGGACTCAGGTTTCGCTTTTTTTGTTAAGAATTTTATCAATTTTAACAAGATTTTTTAATTCTCGTTTCGAATTAATATATTAGCAAATTGTTTATAAACATATGATTTATTCATTACAAGGATTTGTAGAGGAGTTGACACCCACTAATGCTGTTGTTAATGTTAATGGTGTGGGCTATTATGTTGGTATTAGCCTACAAACTTCGCAAATGTTGAAGTTGGGTGCGACCCACAAAATATATATACAACAAATTATTCGGGAAGATGCCAATTTGTTATTTGGTTTTAACAGTCTTTTGGAAAAAGAAATGTTCAATCTCTTAATTAGTGTTAATGGTGTTGGTGCTGTTTCCGCATTAATTTTGTTGTCGTCACTTAGCCTAGAAGAAACGGCTTCGGCAATCCAAAATAGCCAGAGTCTAATTCTGCAAAAAGTGAAAGGTATTGGGACAAAAACTGCCGAACGTATTATCGTGGACTTGAAGGATAAGGTCGCGAAATTTGGGCTTTCTTCCGAAAATATTTCTCAGTTTGTAGATAATAAAGTTAAAGATGAAGCGTTAACTGCTTTAGAGGTTTTAGGTATTTCGAGAAAGATGTCGGAGAAGATTGCGGACCGCATCCAGAAGAAAAATCTAGAAATCTCGGTAGAAGAATTAGTGAAAGAAATTTTAAAAAACATTTAACATTTTTTTGTGTTTTAAGACAAACGCAGATGTAAAAAGAAAAGATAGTGAGGAGAGAGTTTTACTTTTATAAGTTTTTTGCATTGTTATTTTTGTTAATCGGCAGCGGAACTATTTCTGCACAAGAGAAAACAAATGACACTGTCAATATCAAAAATCATTTTAATTTAGCGAGTCCTATTCGGTATGAAGCCTTCTACGATGTCAAAGAGGGTATTTATTATTTGTATCCGAAAATTGGAAATACAACTGTCGGAAATCCATTGGTGATGACTTTTGAGCAGTATCGTAATTATATGCTACAAAACCAGTTGAAATCTTATTTTCAAGAAAAGTCAGACACGCATAATCTTGCGAACAGAAAAGATCAAACTGACGCAAAGAAGAAAGGACTTTTGCCGAGTATTACCATTCGGAACAAAATTTTTGAAAACATTTTTGGAAGTAACAAAATTGAATTAATCCCTCAAGGTTATGCTTCTTTCGATTTGGGTATTCTTCTTCAAAAGATAGATAACCCAATGATTTTGCCACAAAACCGAAACAACTTTACGATTGACATTCAACAAAGAATGCAATTGGGTTTAACGGGTAAAGTAGGAGAGAATTTACAATTAAAAGCCAACTACGATACACAAAGTGGATTCGCTTTCGAAAATCGAATGAACTTGATGTGGCAGGCCAAAGGAAGTTGGAAGGATCTTCAAAGTAAAGGTCTTGAAGACAAAACAACGGGCGGCGAAGATAAAGTCATCAAAAAAGTGGAATTCGGTAATGTGAGCATGCCACTTTCTACAAGTTTGATTCGTGGCGCGCAATCGCTTTTTGGTCTTAAGACAGATTTCCAGTTGGGCAAGACGACTGGTACTTTTGTGTTTTCACAACAACAAGGTGAAGCGCGTAATATCGTTGTGCAAGGTGGTGGCGCGATTAGCACTTTTAAAGTTAATGCGTTTGACTATGAAGATAACCAGCACTACTTTTTGGGACATTATTTCTACGATAACTACGATAGAACTTTACAAAGTTATCCTACACTAAGTACAAGGATTAATGTGACCAGACTCGAGGTTTGGGTTTTGGATCAAGGTTCTGGTAATCTTCAGGATCAAAAAAGTATTGTCGGTATCCGAGATTTAGGAGATGGACCATCGGGATATCCTAATAATAATCAGAATGGTGTGTATAGTGCCGTAACAGGTTTGGGTGCTGGTTTGCGTGATGTTAACACCGCTTACAATACGATTAATGGACAAAGTTTACCAGATGCTAATGGTGGAACGGTCCCTTATATTGACGGTGAAAACTTTATATTTAATAGAAAAGCAAAACGTCTTAATCAAGGTGAGTACAAATTCAATCCGCAATTGGGATATATTTCCCTTAATCAAAGGTTGAATGACAATCAGTTCTTAGCGGTTTCTTACTCATATACAATAACGGGATCAGATCAGGTTTATAAAGTCGGCGAATTTTCAGAAGAAAGTTCTGTATTGGTAACGAAGATGTTGAAATCGAATACCATGGTGAAAACGACATCGCCAATGTGGGGGTTGATGATGAAGAACATTTATCCAATGAATGCTAATCAGATTCAAAAGGAAGATTTCTTACTGAATGTTTATTATCGTGATAATGCTAGTGGTGGTAAAGTTAACTACTTGCCTGGGATTACAACGCCAGACCAAAACTTATTGAAAACCCTTAACTGGGACCGTCTTAACCTTAACAATGATATCCAGCTGGAGAACGGTGTTTATGGTGATGGTATTTTTGACTTTGTACCTGGAATAACAATTGAGCCAGAACAAGGAAAATTAATCTTTACAAAAGTTCAGCCATTCGGTACTTATATGGCGAGTCAAATAGGTAGTGCAGACCCCAAAGATTATGTCTATACCGATCTATATACCCAGTTAAAAGAAACAGCGAAACAAAGTAATCTCGCACAACGATATACGATAGAAGGACGTTACAAAGGTGCCCAAGGACAAGGTATTTCTCTTGGTGCGATCAACGTTCCGCAAGGTTCGGTACGTGTGACGGCCAATGGGGTACAGTTGACAGAAGGTGTTGACTATACCGTGGATTATATGTTGGGAGCAGTAACCATTATTAACGAACAAGTTAAGCAGTCGGGACAAGCGATTAATATCTCGATGGAGAACCAGATGACCTTTAACACACAAAGAAAACGTTTCTTAGGATTAAACTTGGAGCGTAAGTTCAATGATCATTTGACCGTTGGTGCAACCTTGGTTAACTATGGCGAAAGACCTCTAACTCAAAAAGTGAATTTTGGTCAAGAAGCGGTTAACAATACGATGGCAGGTTTCAATATTTTGTATAATAATGAATTACCTTTCTTAACCAGATTAACAGACAAGATTCCTTTTATCAATACAGAAGCGCCTTCTAATTTAAATTTTAAAGCAGAAGCAGCTTACCTGATTCCGGGACAAAATAAAGGAACGAACGATCAATCTTACATCGACGATTTTGAACAAACAACCTCCAAAATTTCATTAAAAGAGCCAGCGCTTTGGAGCATTGCATCAAAACCAGAGCTTAACAAGACGGATCCAGTTTTTGCAAACGCAGGGCTTAATGATAATCTTGAAAACGGTTACGGCAGAGGCTTAACATCTTGGTATAACATTGACCCAAGATTCTATGGAGTTGGAGGGAAAGCGCCATCAGGCATTAATGCACAGGTATTATCCAATCACCGCTCGCGTCGTGTGCAGATGTCAGAACTTTACAACGAAAGAGATTTCGTAGCTGGAGAGCAGACGATGATGACGACTTTTGACGTGAGTTTCTACCCGAACCAAAGAGGTCCTTATAACGTAAATCCTCTAGATGAAGCTGCTAATATGCGTTGGGGAGGGTTGATGCGTTCTATAGGCGTTTCTAACTTTGTTAATTCTAATATCGAATATGTAGAATTCTGGATGATGGATCCGTATGCCGATGGTAATGACCTTGGAGCCAATCCAAAATTATTATTGCAATTAGGTAACGTTTCCGAAGATGTTCTTAAAGATGGGAAACTTCTTTACGAAAATGGAATGCCAAGTTCGTCCAACCAAACGCAAACAACGAATTCTAATTGGGGAGATCAGCCAACACAATTCCCGATTTTGTATGCTTTCTCAACAGAAGGTGATGAAAGAGCGCAGCAGGATTTGGGTTATGATGGTCTTAATGACGATATGGAAGCTGCTAGATTCGGTGTGTCATTCATTAACCCAGTAACTAATGAGTTGGATCCAGCGTCGGATAACTTTGTGTTCTATATGTCGGACAAATTCCAAGGAGCGATGGCATCTTCGTTGATTGATCGTTACCGTTATTTCCGTAACCCACAAGGCAACTCGCAAGCTAACACTTTGGAAGTGGCGACGCAGTTGCCAGATGCGGAAGATGTTAACAGAGATTACAACTTGGATCAAAGTGAAGATTACAACCAATATACTATTGATTTATCAAAAGATAAATTAGCGCTTGATGCGGATAACAAAATCGTAGACATCAAAGAAGTTAATGTTAAGTTTGAAAACGGGCAAAACTCAAAAGTAAAATGGTATTTATTCCGTGTGCCGATTTCGCAATACGATGACAAATCTATGGGTGGTAATGCTGATCCATCGATTCTTAATAACGTTAGATTCGCGAGAATGATTCTTAAAGGATTTGAACAAACATCAACTTTAAGATTTGGTACGTTAGATTTAGTAAGATCAGATTGGCGAAAATATACCAACAGACTTGCGTATAACAATTCTCAAGACGATATTAACGAAGGACAATCGATTAACAACATTAGTACTTTCGATGTAGGAAGTGTTAACTTGGAAGAAAATGCGATGGCAAAACCGCCTTATGTATTGCCTCCAGGAGTTGACCGTCAGGTGTTGAGTGGCAACGCAGGTGCACAAAGACAAAACGAAGCGTCATTGTATATGAAGGTTAACAATCTTGGTCGCGAGGCAAGAGGGGTTTTCAAAAATACCAATTTGGATATGCGTCGTTACAAAAAATTAGAACTATTTGTACACGCAGAAGACCTTAAAAATGTAATGAACACAAGTGTTGATCCAGATGCTAAATTCTTTATCCGTTTCGGATCAGATGCTACAGACAACTATTACGAATACGAAGCCTCACTAAAATATACTGCGCAGAATGCAACTTCACCATTAGATATTTGGCCAAACGAAAACCAGGTTAATTTAGCTATCGAAGAATTTGTAAATGCTAAAATGAAACGTGACGAATTGGTGAAAGATAATGCGCCAGGAATTAAATTCGATACGCGTTACGAATATCCTGACTACAAACCTGATGGCGAGAATAAGAAAATCTATGTAAAAGGTCGTCCTAGTTTGGGGAATGTTACCAATATCTTAATTGGTGTTAGAAATAACAATGGAGCAGGATCCAATAGAAGTTTGAAAGCAGGTGAGCAAAAAGATTTGGTACTTTGGGTTAACGAGATTCGTTTATCGGAAATCGAGAATAAAGGCGGCTATGCAGGTAACGCATCGCTTAATTTTAACCTAGGAGATTTTGCTTTAGTTAATGCCAATGCAGCTTACTCATCGGTTGGATTTGGTGCGATAGACCAAAAACCTTCGGAAAGATCGCAAACTGCGAATTCGACTTTTAGCATCAACACAACGGTTAACGTGGACAAATTCTTACCAGAAAAAGTAGGGCTTAAAATTCCGTTAAACTATTCTTACACGCAGACGATTGAAGATCCAAAATACAATCCTTTGGATAACGATATTGAGTTGAACAAATCCCCGAATGAGGCTGAACTTAAAAAAGTGGTGAGAACCTACAGCCAGCAACGTAGCATCGGGGTGGTTAACATGCGTAAAGACCGTATGAATCCTAATAAAAAGCCGAAATTCTATGATGTAGAAAACTTGTCTTTAACAACGATTTATAACGATGATTACTTCCGTGACATCTATACAAAACGTAACTACAGACAATATCTGAAAGGCTCAGTGGAGTATAACTACAATTTCAAACCATTTGTTTTGCGTCCGTTCAATAAGATGATTAGCGACACAGCGAAATCTTACAAATATCTGAGATGGATCAAAGAAGTTAACTTCAATCCAGTACCGACAAGATTGTCTTTCAGAACCATGTTGGACAGAAACTACAACGAGCTAGAATTTAGAAATATCGATGCGTTGTTGAGTGGAAATGCGGATACTAATTTTGATGTAATTCGTAACAGAACTTTCTATTTCGGATGGCAGTATAGTTTAGGATTTAATTTTACTAAATCTCTAAAAATGGAAATCAATTCTGAAACCAGAACTTTGAATGATAATATTACAGTGAACACAATGAACACCAGTAGTATCTTCTCAAATCCTTTCAGAGCGGGGCGTCCTGTGCAATACAACCACAGAGTACAGTTGAATTACCGTTTCCCGTTTGAGTATTTACCATACTTGGATTTTATAAATGCGGAATTGGGTTATGGCTTCCAATACAACTGGAATGCAAGATCTACAGCATTACGATCTTTCCAAAATCCAGATACTGGAGCGATAGAAGATTTAGGAAATATAGGACAAAATACCAACACAATAGTTGCAACATCTACCGTTGACATTCCGAAGTTTTTGAACAAGTTTAAATTCTTCCAAAATATCAATGATAAGATGGCGAAGCGTAAGCAAGAGATTGACTCGTTAAATAATGCTTACTCGCAAAATTTTCTTAAAAAAGGTAAAAAGAAAGAATTTAAATCCTATAAGTTTAAAAATAAACTGAGCCCATTCCAGGCAATTGCTTATTCTTTAACATCGATAAAACAATTGGATGTTAACTATAATGAGAACAATGGTATTGTGTTGCCAGGCCTATTGTCTGCACCTAATTTCTACGGTATAGGGCAAACTTTAGGAGGTCCAACAGTTGGTTTCTTATTAGGGTCGCAAGCGGATATTCGTCGTCTTGCAATTGAGAGATCGTGGATTTCGAGATCGGATTATATGACGGATGCCTATACCGAGATGACCACCAAAAATCTAATGGCTAACCTACAGATAATGCCAATTAACGATTTTAGAATTGATTTTAATGTGATGCAGAATTACACGCGTAATTTTATGCAGACCGGTTTCAATGTCAATCCAGATCCTAACTTCTCATTTGGTTCCGAGATGATCACACACTCCAGCACAGCATGGACTTTCGGGACAGCTTTCACAGATGGTGCGGCACTTTATGATAAGATTAAAGAAAATGCGAGAATTATTTCTCAAGAATTAGGAGGCGCTGCAACTGCAACGGGTTATGCCGATGGCTATGATATTTCGAACGCTTATGTGTTGATTCCTGCTTTCAAAGCTGCGATAGAAGGGAAGTCACCGAAACAATTAGGAAGCGTAAGAAAATCATCTTTCCCATTGCCTAACTGGAAATTGACGTATAGTGGACTGAAAAATATCCCAATTGTTAATAGCCAGTTCTCGAAGTTTGATGTGTTGCACGGTTATACATCAACGTATACGATGGCAGGTGTACAATCGAATGTTGACTACTTCAACAGAGGTTCTGCTGGCGATAGAGATGTTAATGGTAACTATGTTAATCCATACACTTTCTCTCAAGTTGGTTATGTGGAAGCCTTTTCTCCATTGATTGGTATTGATGTTACGATGCGTAATAACATGCAGTTCCGTGCGTCATACAACAAGGATCGTTCTTATATGTTAGGATTGGTTAACCATACTTTAACGGAAGATACAGGCACCGAATATGTTATTGGTTACGGCTATATTCTTAAAGATTTAAAACTAAAAATCAACTTTAAAGGAAGACCGAGAGATATTAAGAGTGATCTTAACATTCGTGCGGATTTATCAATTAGAGATAACAGAACAAGAATTACCAATATCTTGATTGACGATTCTCAAGTAACAGGAGGTCAAAGATTGATGACGGTTAAACTATCTGCGGATTATAACATGTCACAGAATTTCAATCTTAAATTCTTTTATGATCAAATGCTAACGAAATACAAAATTTCTACAGCTTTCCCATTGTCAACAGTGAGAGCTGGTCTTACAGCAACCTTCACATTCGGAGGAAGCGGAGGCGGATTCTAAAAGTAGAATACATTAAATAAGTAAAAAGCATCAGAATTTTCTGGTGCTTTTTTTGTTTAAATTTACTCTAAAATAACTTCCATGAAAAATACAATCAAACTTTATTTCGGATTCATTTTGCTATTAGGACTAATTTCTTGTACTAATAATAATGATGTGGAAAATCTGCAAACGCAGTTGGATGATAAAATTAAAGAAGTGCATCAGGAACTTCAAACCAAAATTAATTATGATGTCCCCTCTTTGAGTGTTTATACCATCTCCCCAAAAGGAAGATTTTTTAGTAGTGTTAAAGGAAAAAATGGGGATTTGGTAACAGAAAATACCAATTTTCGGTTTGCTAGTAATACAAAGAATTTCACGGCCACTGCGATTTTAAAAATGATGCAAGATGGATGGCTGAATATCGATGATCTTATTACCGCTAATATTCCAGGAACCAATATTGCGTACACCCCAAATACGTCTGACTGGGATTTTCCCAACAAACAATCTATTACTATTCTTCAGTTATTACAACATAATGCAGGCGTTTATGATTTAACAAACGATACCAGCCAACTGAGCTACAATGTAGAAGGAGAAGTTATGGCTTATGAAGAATATATATTGAACGCGAATCCCAATCATCAATTTTCCACCTCAGAATATATTAATGTTTTAACACAAAATAATCTTACCTATGGATTACCAAATGAACATTATCATTATTCTAATACAGGTTATTCTATTTTAGGAGAAATCATTCGTAGAATTTATTCCATAAAAAAAGGAACGGACAAAACATTGGCAGATTATCTCAACGACTATATCATCGGACCTAATACAAAAATTCCACTCCAGATTAGATTTCCCGAAATAGCAACAGACCAACAAATGCCAAGTCCTTACATCAAAGGATTTATTTTAGAAGATAACAAGCAAGAGATAACCGACAAAAAAAATGTGTCTGGGAAAATAGCAGAAGGTAATGGCATAGGTAGCATGAAAGATTTGGCGACTTATATCAGAAGTCTTATGAAAGCTGAAAATGTTCTCAATGCACAATCTGTCGAGCTTATGAAGAACAAAAAAGGTCCAGCAACAACTTTGGCGGATAATAATTATGCATTGGGCTGTTTCCATCTGGAAAATGTCGGTTACGGACACAATGGCGCAACCGAAGGTTATCTTTCTCTTATGATGCATGATCCGCAGACCGATGTAACAACAATCGTTTTATTGCCTTTTTGGGATTTAAGAAATGGAGGTCAACATTTTAAAGAATGTATGTTAGCAATGAATAAAGCGGGTGTGGAATCAAAAAAAATACTAGGCTATTAATTCAGTTATTAGCTTTTCATTGATAAAAGATTCTATACTTTTTGATTTTAAACAAGTTAAGACTTAATTTCAAATCATTATAATTTAGCTTTTTAGTATTGGAGAATAAAAAAATCTAATTAAATTTGTATCAAACAATAAATCGTAATGAATACACCAACAGAACTAAAGTACACAAAAGACCACGAGTGGGTAAAATTTGAAGATAATATCGCAATAATCGGAATTACAGATTTTGCACAAAGCGAATTAGGTGACATCGTATTTGTTGATGTTGACACTGTAGATGATGACCTTGCAGCAGGCGATGTATTCGGAAGTGTAGAAGCTGTGAAAACGGTTTCGGATCTTTTCTTGCCAACAGATGGTACAGTTGTCGAGTTCAACGAAAAACTAGAAGATGAACCAGAATTGCTTAATTCTGATCCTTATGGAGAAGGATGGATCATCAAATTACAAATGAAAGAAGGTGCAGACTTATCTTCATTATTAACAGCAGAAGATTATCAAGCAATCATTGGATAAATATAGAAACATATTTCGTAAGTATATAATGCCCATCTATTGGGCATTTCTTACGTATATGCTTTTGCGTCCAGGTGTCGAAAACAAAGAATATCCATTCATGTTCCCGGGTATCGACAAAGTCCTCCATCTTAGTATTTTTGGATTTCTTGGATTTTGTATTCTTGTCGCTTTTCCCAATCTTAAAAAATCGACTTATCTATTGATAGGCCTTGCTTATGCTCTGATTACCGAAATTTTTCAAGAGATAATGGATTATGGACGATCGTTAGAGATATTAGACCTATTTGCTGACATGTTAGGTTTTAGTATTGCAATTTTGGTGTATAATCGACTATCTCAATATTTTTCAAAATAAATTCTTTCCTGGCAATCCGCCTCCTTTTCTAATTCTTTTCGGCGGCCGGGCTGTTCGCTGTATCTTGCTTGCTTCGCTCGGACGTCTATCTTCTCAAGGCTTCGCCTTTCGAAGACGGTCGCCTCGCTGCGCTCGGCAAGGATGCCGCTTCCATCCCTATTGCGATGGGAGAGATTTGTAGATTATGAATGATAAGGACTTCTATGAATTTAAAATTTTTAAAAACGTTCAATTGTTAAGCTGTATAATTGTTGAATTGTTTAATCGTTTAATCGTACAATTGTTCAACCGTTCAACCGTTCAACCGTTCAACCGTTCAACCGTTCAACCGTTCAACCGTTCAATTGTTCATTAAATCCTTTTATACCATTGTTTCATGTTTATTCTTTGTTTTCGGTTCTTGATTCTAAAAAAAAACGAACTTGAAAACAAGCAAGTTAGGATATAATTAAAAAATAAGTTCCGATAAGTTTGTGTGATAATAAAAAAGCCTCTACTTTTGCACTCGCAAATCAGAAGTGTTTTGCAGCGCAGAAGAGGGATAGAAATAAATTAATAGATTGATTATAGGTTTTTGAAAAAAATTTTAAAAAAACTTTCAAAAACATTTGGTCAGTTTGGAAAAAGTTTTTACTTTTGCACTCGCAAATCGGCTGAAAGATGACAGAAAACAGTATGCTGATTTATGCGAAAAGAACGAAGTTCATTGACATAAATATAACAACCAAGTAAGGAAAAAAACCAAAGCGTCAATTTTAAATTGAGTTAGAGTTTAAGGACAAACAAACATACAATGGAGAGTTTGATCCTGGCTCAGGATGAACGCTAGCGGGAGGCCTAACACATGCAAGCTGAGCGGTAGAAATCTTTCGGGATTTTGAGAGCGGCGTACGGGTGCGTAACACGTGTGCAACCTGCCCTTATCAAGAGGATAGCCCGGAGAAATTCGGATTAATACTCTATAATATATTGACTGGCCTCAGTTTATATTGAAAGATTTATCGGATAAGGATGGGCACGCGCAAGATTAGGTAGTTGGTAGGGTAACGGCCTACCAAGCCGATGATCTTTAGGGGGCCTGAGAGGGTGATCCCCCACACTGGTACTGAGACACGGACCAGACTCCTACGGGAGGCAGCAGTGAGGAATATTGGACAATGGGTTAGCGCCTGATCCAGCCATCCCGCGTGAAGGACGACGGTTCTATGGATTGTAAACTTCTTTTATATAGGGATAAACCTACTCTCGTGAGAGTAGCTGAAGGTACTATATGAATAAGCACCGGCTAACTCCGTGCCAGCAGCCGCGGTAATACGGAGGGTGCAAGCGTTATCCGGATTTATTGGGTTTAAAGGGTCCGTAGGCGGGCTTGTAAGTCAGTGGTGAAATCCGGCAGCTCAACTGTCGAACTGCCATTGATACTGCAAGTCTTGAGTAAAGTAGAAGTGGCTGGAATAAGTAGTGTAGCGGTGAAATGCATAGATATTACTTAGAACACCAATTGCGAAGGCAGGTCACTATGTTTTAACTGACGCTGATGGACGAAAGCGTGGGTAGCGAACAGGATTAGATACCCTGGTAGTCCACGCCGTAAACGATGATTACTCGTTTTTGGGGATTTATCTTCAGAGACTAAGCGAAAGTGATAAGTAATCCACCTGGGGAGTACGTTCGCAAGAATGAAACTCAAAGGAATTGACGGGGGCCCGCACAAGCGGTGGAGCATGTGGTTTAATTCGATGATACGCGAGGAACCTTACCAAGGCTTAAATGGGAATTGACAGGTTTAGAAATAGACTTTTCTTCGGACAATTTTCAAGGTGCTGCATGGTTGTCGTCAGCTCGTGCCGTGAGGTGTTAGGTTAAGTCCTGCAACGAGCGCAACCCCTGTCACTAGTTGCTAACATTTAGTTGAGGACTCTAGTGAGACTGCCTACGCAAGTAGAGAGGAAGGTGGGGATGACGTCAAATCATCACGGCCCTTACGCCTTGGGCCACACACGTGCTACAATGGTAGGTACAGAGGGCAGCTACACAGCGATGTGATGCAAATCTCGAAAGCCTATCTCAGTTCGGATTGGAGTCTGCAACTCGACTCTATGAAGCTGGAATCGCTAGTAATCGCGCATCAGCCATGGCGCGGTGAATACGTTCCCGGGCCTTGTACACACCGCCCGTCAAGCCATGGAAGTTTGGGGTACCTGAAGTCGGTGACCGTAACAGGAGCTGCCTAGGGTAAAACAAGTAACTAGGGCTAAGTCGTAACAAGGTAGCCGTACCGGAAGGTGCGGCTGGAACATCTCATTTTAGAGCGTTGAAGAACGTAAAACAAATAAGTCATTTATATGACACTTACCTTAAACAAAGCATAGCTTTGGTTTTTTTTACTCGGTTGTAAATATTAAAATATACCCACTAGAAATTAGTACAGGGAAGAGATACAAGAGCCGAGAGCCAAGAATCAAGACGAAAGAAAGTCTTGTATCTAGGATCTTGAATCTATAAGTCTAAAAAGACAGTCTCGTAGCTCAGCTGGTTAGAGCGCTACACTGATAATGTAGAGGTCGGCAGTTCGAGCCTGCCCGAGACTACTAATTAAAGCGGTAAGCTGTTAAGCGATAGGCAGTAAGCATTTAGCTTAAAGCATATAGCATATAGCGTACAGCACCTAGAGGGGGAATTAGCTCAGCTGGCTAGAGCGCCTGCCTTGCACGCAGGAGGTCAAGGGTTCGACTCCCTTATTCTCCACAGTATTTTGAATTTGATTTAAAAGTTACGGATAGAGCCAAAAACAATATCTGTTCATCAGAGGATAAATAAGACAAAAGATCATTGACATTAACGGTAAAGACATCACAAAGAGAAAACCGAGCACTTATAAGTGCTTGAGTAACCTAAAAATAGGAAAGAAATCGTTAAGGGCGTATGGCGGATGCCTAGGCTTTCAGAGGCGACGAAGGACGTGGTAAGCTGCGAAAAGCTCGGGGGATTGGCACACACGAATTGATCCCGAGATGTCCGAATGGGGCAACCCGGCATGTTGAAGACATGTCACCTCGCAAGAGGAGCAAACCCGGAGAACTGAAACATCTAAGTACCCGGAGGAAAAGAAATCGAAGAGATTCCGTAAGTAGTGGCGAGCGAAAGCGGATTAGCCCAAAAGCTTTTATATGTTTAATAGAATGTTCTGGAAAGAACAGCCATAGACGGTGATAGCCCGGTATATGAAAGGCATATTTAAGTGATAAATGAGTAGGGCGGGACACGTGAAATCCTGTCTGAATATGGGGGGACCATCCTCCAAGGCTAAATACTCCTGAAAGACCGATAGTGAACAAGTACTGTGAAGGAAAGGTGAAAAGCACTTCGAATAGAAGGGTGAAATAGAACCTGAAACCGTACGCCTACAAGCGGTCGGAGCTGGCAAGTCCAGTGACGGCGTGCCTTTTGCATAATGAGCCTACGAGTTAATTTTACTAGCGAGGTTAAGGACTTCAGGTCCGGAGCCGGAGCGAAAGCGAGTCTGAATAGGGCGGTTAGTTAGTAGGATTAGACGCGAAACCTTGTGATCTACCCATGGGCAGGTTGAAGCTTTGGTAACACAAAGTGGAGGACCGAACCCGTTGACGTTGAAAAGTCTTGGGATGACTTGTGGGTAGGGGTGAAAGGCCAATCAAACTGGGAGATAGCTCGTACTCTCCGAAATGCATTTAGGTGCAGCGTCGTATATAAGTTTATTAGAGGTAGAGCTACTGATTGGATGCGGGGGAGTCAAATCCTACCAATTCCTGACAAACTCCGAATGCTAATAAATGTTTTACGGCAGTGAGGGCATGGGTGCTAAGGTCCATGTCCGAGAGGGAAAGAACCCGGACCAACAGCTAAGGTCCCTAAATCTATACTAAGTTGAAACAACGCGGTTGGACTGCATTGACAGCTAGGATGTTGGCTTGGAAGCAGCCATTCATTTAAAGAGTGCGTAACAGCTCACTAGTCGAGCGGTCCGGCATGGATAATAATCGGGCATAAGTATAGTACCGAAGCTATGGGATTATTTAATAATCGGTAGGAGAGCATTCTATTTGCGCTGAAGCAGAGTCGTGAGGCTTTGTGGAGCGGATAGAAAAGAAAATGTAGGCATAAGTAACGATAAAGGGGGCGAGAAACCCCCTCACCGAAAGACTAAGGTTTCCTCAGCCATGCTAATCAGCTGAGGGTTAGTCGGGACCTAACGCGCACCCGAAAGGGGAAGTGGATGGACAATGGGTTAATATTCCCATACTTGCTCACACTAAAAAGGGGACGGATTGCCGTACTTACTGGAGACTGACGGAATAGTCAAGGCCTAGCCTTCGGGCGAAGCTGCTGTAGGGAAAGCGGTTCCAAGAAAAGCCGAAGTGAAGCAACCCGTACCAAAACCGACACAGGTAGTCGAGGAGAGAATCCTAAGGTGCTCGAGTGAGTCGTGGCTAAGGAACTAGGCAAAATAGTCTCGTAACTTCGGAAGAAGAGACGCCATCAGCAATGGTGGCCGCAGTGAAGAGGCCCAGGCGACTGTTTATCAAAAACACAGGACTCTGCTAAATCGAAAGATGCTGTATAGGGTCTGACACCTGCCCGGTGCTGGAAGGTTAAGGAAGGTGCTTAGAGGTAACTCGAAGGCATTAACTGAAGCCCCAGTAAACGGCGGCCGTAACTATAACGGTCCTAAGGTAGCGAAATTCCTTGTCGGGTAAGTTCCGACCTGCACGAATGGTGTAACGATCTGGGCACTGTCTCAGCCACGAGCTCGGTGAAATTGTAGTATCGGTGAAGATGCCGATTACCCGCAATGGGACGAAAAGACCCTGTGAACCTTTACTATAACTTCGTATTGACTTTGAGTAAGTAATGTGTAGGATAGGTGGGAGACTATGAAGCAGGCACGCTAGTGTTTGTGGAGTCAACGTTGAAATACCACCCTTTACTTACTTGGAGCCTAACTTCTTTTAGAAGGACATTGCGTGGTGGGTAGTTTGACTGGGGTGGTCGCCTCCAAAAGAGTAACGGAGGCTTTCAAAGGTACCCTCAGCACGCTTGGTAACCGTGCGTAGAGTGTAATGGCATAAGGGTGCTTGACTGTGAGACCAACAAGTCGATCAGGTGCGAAAGCAGGACATAGTGATCCGGTGGTTCCGTATGGAAGGGCCATCGCTCATAGGATAAAAGGTACTCCGGGGATAACAGGCTAGTCTCCCCCAAGAGCTCACATCGACGGGGAGGTTCGGCACCTCGATGTCGGCTCGTCACATCCTGGGGCTGGAGAAGGTCCCAAGGGTTGGGCTGTTCGCCCATTAAAGTGGCACGCGAGCTGGGTTCAGAACGTCGTGAGACAGTTCGGTCTCTATCTATTGCGGGCGTTAGATGTTTGCGCGGAGTTGACTCTAGTACGAGAGGACCGTGTTGAACAAACCTCTGGTGTATCAGTTGTACCGCCAGGTGCACCGCTGAGTAGCTATGTTTGGATGAGATAAGCACTGAAAGCATATAAGTGCGAAACTCGCCGCAAGATTAGACATCTTTTAAGGGTCGTGGGAGATGACCACGTTGATAGGCTATAGGTGTAAAGGCAGTAATGTCATAGCCGAGTAGTACTAATTACCCGTAGATTTATAGCCTATTGGTTGCTATAATCTTAAAATTAATATTTAAAGACAAGTTCTTATAAGTGCGCTAAAGGTTTTGCCTTTGTGATGTATATTACCGATAAAAAGCAGTATGCTTTACGCTGTAAGCCTAGAGCTTATAGCCTACTGCCTACAGCTATATACCTTATTTAGGGTGGTTTTAGCAGAGGGGCTCACCTGTTCCCATTCCGAACACAGAAGTTAAGCCCTCTAGCGCCGATGGTACTGCTAACGCGGGAGAGTAGGTCGCCGCCAGTTTTTATTAGAAAGCTCATCAACATTGTTGATGAGCTTTTTTTGTTTTAGAATATAATATAAATGGAGAAAGTGAATAAAACAAAGCTGCTTTAAAAACAAAATTTTGATGCTATTAAAATTAAAATTTGGTTTTATTTTAATAGCATTTATATCAAAAATAATTATTCAAAAATTATAAATTTTTCCCCATCATAAGATGCAAATACCATAGTTGGATAAGAGTCGAAATGATATACATTGGCATTTTTGTCGATTCCTATTGCCCCAGCAAAACCATCAATTTGTTTTAATTCTTCGAATGTTTTTTCAAAAGCATTTTTCAAAGTCATACCATCGGTAACACGGGTTACGATTTTAGCAGCTGTTGCATTACTAACAATATCTTCGCCAACACCTGTACAACTTACAGCGCAGAATTGATTGGCGTAATTTCCTGCAACAGTAGCAGAGTCTGAAATTCGTCCTGGGATTTCAAAGCCTTTTCCGCCTGTAGAAGTCGCTACGGCTAGTTTGCCATTTTTATCAATTGCAACAGCGCCAACTGTACCTTTGCCTCCTGTTTTTAATTTTGAGTTATATTCTGAACGACGTTGGGGTATTTCCGTTGAAAAATCTACGAAACCATGCTTGGTGGCATAATTTTTAGCACCAGAATCTCCCAAAACACGATCGTCTTCTTTTTCTAAAGCTTTTGCAACAAAAATTGGATTTTTAACATTTTCGATGTTGATAACACCACTTAATTTTTGAGAAGTACCATCCATAATAGCAGCACTCATTCTTATAACCCCATCACTTTGGATTTGCGACCCAATGCCTGCGTTGAATAGATCATTATTTTCTAATAACGAAACTGCGTAGGCTACTGTATCATAAGAAGAATTTGACTTTAGAAACTCAAAAGATTTTTCAACAATTGATTTTAGGGAAGTTTGTTTAGCGATTTTCGTATCTGTAGATTGATCACTTTCTGAGAAAAAACCGCCATGGATAATAATTTTCATAAGTATTAATTAACTTGCTGAATTGAATTGTACTGAGAATTAATAATTGTCATATCGCGATTAGAAAGATTGTAAGTATCGTTCACAGACATCACATTTACAATTAAATTTTCGATTGAAATTGGTTGACCCATTTCGATATTAGTAAGATTGGTATCTTTAATAAAACGACCATCTACTATAATAACGAGTCCCGATCCAATAGCAGTCATTACATCACCAGAAATGAAAAGCCCAGTATCTTCACCTAGTCCAACGCCTAAAGTCCGAGGATTGTTAACGACCGCCTGAAAAAGTCGTCCCATACGACCACGTTGAACAAAGTGAGTGTCCACGGTTACATTTTCGATAAGTCCAAGACCTTGTGTCATTTTTATTTCACCTTTCAGTAAGGCTTCTGTACTACTGCCTTGGTAGATCATATTCTCGGAAGCTGCCGCTGCGCCAGCCGAAGTCCCAGCGTAGATAAAGTCTTCGTTTTGGTATTTATTTAAAAGTTCATCGTGAAATCTAGTTCCGCCCAAAATAGAGGTTAATCGCAATTGGTCGCCTCCTGTAAACATAACGACATCTGCTGTTTTAATTCTTTCAACAATGGCATCGCTATTGGCCTGTTCGCGATTAAAAATATCTAAAATATTAACATGCTTTGCACCTAAGTGTGTGAAAGCTTTAATATACTCTGGACCTACAATATCTGGGATTTGTGAAGCAGTGGTTATAATTTCAATAACAGAATCTTCTTGCAGTCGAGATTCTAAAATAATTTTTTTTAGTATGCCTCTTTCAAAAAAGTTGAGATTTTTTTCAACATCTTGATCATAAGATATTTCGGTGAAACTCCCTACGTTGACAGCGCCACCTATGATCACTAATTTTCCTATCGCTTTCATGTTACAAAATTATGAATTATTTGCAGGCTATACTTTATAAAAAGACTACTTTAGATAATTTAAATTTAATTTTAAAAAATAAAAAATACTAAAAATTTTTATAAGTACGGAATTTAATATTGTAGAAAGTTAAATAATTTTCGATTTAAATTGAAAAATTATTGAGCTATGTAATGAATACTTGATAGAAACTTTTATCTTTGATTGTAACGATTAAAAAATGATAAAGTATGCGCATTGAAAAAATCCAAATTTTGCGAGGCCCAAATATCTGGAGTATTAGAAGAAAAAAGCTTATCCAAATGCGTCTTAATTTGGAAACTCTCGAAGATTATCCAACCAATAAAATTGAAGGTTTCCGAGAGAGAATCGAATTATTGTTACCATCCATGTATCATCATCGTTGTTCGGAAGGCGAGGCTGGTGGATTTTTCAAGCGAGTAGAGATGGGCACCTGGATGGGACACGTTATTGAACATATTGCTTTAGAAATTCAACATTTAGCAGGAATGTCCGTAGGCTTCGGGCGCACAAGAGAAACCAAAACTCCGGGAACTTATAACGTTGTTTTTGATTATATTGAGGAAAAAGCGGGTGTTTACGCCGCGGAAGAAGCCGTTAAAATCGCGGAAGCTTTGATAGATAACAAGAATTATGATATTACAATTTGTATCCAAAGACTAAGAGAAATTCGACAACAAGAGCGTCTTGGTCCTTCGACGGGGAGTATTGTTGAAGAAGCGGAATCAAGAGATATACCCTGGATTCGTTTAGGAAGAAACTCTTTGGTACAACTTGGTTATGGTGTCAATCAGCAACGTTTCCAAGCCACTATTACTGGTAATACAAGTAGTATTGCAGTCGATATTGCATGTAATAAAGAATTGACCAAAAAGATGTTGGATGATGCCGCAATTCCTGTTCCGATGGGCGGTTTGGTGAATGACCAAAAGGAATTGGAATCAGTTATAAAAAAAATTGGTTATCCTATTGTTATAAAACCTTTGGATGGCAATCACGGACGAGGACAGAGCATTAATGTTAATGATTGGGAAACCGCAAAAATTGGTCTTGAACATGCACAAAGTATCTCCCGACGGGTTATAGTTGAAAAATATATAACAGGATTTGATTTTCGTATTTTGGTGATTAATCACAAAATGGTTGCTGCTGCTAGACGTGTTCCTGCTCATATTATAGGCGATGGCGAGCAAAATATTCAACAACTTATTGATCAAGAAAATCAGGATCCGAGGAGAGGTTACGGACATGAAAAAGTTTTAACAGAAATTAAAATCGATAAAGATACCAACGAGCTTTTAGAAAAGTTGGGTTTTACTTTGGAAAGTGTACCGAACAAAGGTGAAATGCTTTACTTAAAATCAACCGCAAATTTGTCCACGGGAGGAACGTCTATAGATGTTACAGAAATGGTGCATCCAGATAATATCACCATGATGGAGCGTGTTTCCAGAATAATTGGTCTTGATGTTTGTGGGATTGATGTTATGGCTGAGAATCTTACCCAGCCGCTCAAAGAAAGTGGTGGCGCTATTTTAGAAGTTAATGCAGCGCCAGGTTTTAGAATGCATTTGGCTCCCAGCGAAGGTCTTCCGCGCAATGTTGCAAGTCCTGTCGTTGATATGTTATACCCACAAGGAAAAGCTTGCAGAATTCCTATCATGGCCATTACGGGCACCAATGGAAAAACCACAACCACAAGAATTTTAGCACATATTGTTAAAAATAATGGTTTTCGTGTAGGATTTACAACCTCCGATGGGATATATATCCAGAATACTTTGTTGTCAAAAGGTGATACCACAGGGCCTTTGTCTGCAGAATTTATACTGAAAGACCCAACAGTAGAGTTTGCTGTTTTAGAAACTGCACGAGGCGGAATATTACGTTCGGGACTCGGATTTTCTCGTTGTGATGTTGGTATTTTAACCAATATTAAAGAAGACCATTTAGGATTAAACGATATTCATAATCTTAAAGATTTAACACGTGTGAAACGTGTGGTTTTGGATAGTGTAAAAAAAACAGGTTGGGTAATCCTTAATGCAGATGACGAATATTCAATGAAAATTAAAAATGATTTGGATAGTAATGTGGCGCTTTTCAGTATGGATGAAAACAATCCTTACATACAGCATTACGCTAAAGAAGGTAAGATTACTTGCGTTTGCGAAGAAGGTTATATCACGATAAAAAAAGGAGAATGGAAAATCCGAATTGAGAAAGTTAATAACATCCCGATTACGATGGAAGGTAAAGCCAAATTCATGATAGAAAATGTATTGGCTGCATCGCTTGCTGCTTATGTTTACGGTTTCGAAATTCAGAATATTGCTTTGGCTTTGACCACATTTATCCCGAGTGCGCACCTTACGCCTGGACGGCTTAATATTTTTAAATTTAAAAACTTTAAAGTAATGATTGACTTTGCCCATAATCCTGCAGGTTATGAGGCTATTGAAGATTTTTTGAGTAAAATAGATTCTAACAAAAAAATCGGAATAATATCTGGTGTTGGTGATCGTCGTGATGAAGACATTCGGGAATGTGGAAAAATTGCTGGACGTATGTTCGACCATATTATCATCCGAAGCGAAAAACATCTTCGTGGTAGAGAGGAAGAAGAAATTAACAGTTTGATTATTGAGGGCATCAACAGTTCGGGTCGTGAAGTTAGCTATGAGATTATTCCTAAAGAAATCGAAGCTTTGAAACATGCGATGAGCATGGCGGAGGATGGTATGTTTATCACCGCGCTTAGCGACGTATTAACCAATGCAATCGAGTTGGTGCAAGATTACCAACACCGCGAAATGTTGGACGATGAGATGAACTCTAAATTGTAAGCAAACATAAACAAAACTTAAAATAAACTAGTATCTCGATGCTAGTTTTTTTTGTCTTTGAAAAATGTAATGTTGAAATTCTTAGTTTTTGAAATAGAGGAGTAAGATTTTTTCAATATTTTTTTTAAGATGGGCGAAAAGCTACTCATAAAAAAAGTCCAGAACTATATCCTGGACTTTAATAATAAAATGTATTGGCTAATTATTTTTTAATAATTTTCGCAGATTTTGTTTCCGCACCAATTTTTAATGTAATAATATATACGCCTGGTACAAGATTGCTCATATCCATTGTACCAGATGAAGCATTCCATAATTTACTAGAAACTTTTTGTCCTGTAAGGTTGAAGATTTCCACCGCATCAATTTTTGATGAGTAATTGATGTTTACTAAATCAATTACTGGGTTTGGATAAAGTTTAAGATCATTTTTGTTGATATCTTGTGCCAACATAGATCCAGCAAATTCATGCGCACCCATATCTGGTGTAGTCGTGCTTCTTGTTGTATCATCAATATCTACAGTAACTTCAGCTAAAGGCGTTCCTTTATTATCTAAAGAGTTGTTTTCTGTTGTAAGGTGAAGATCTGTTGGAGAAACAAAAATAGGTAAGATATTTAATGAATTGGCATCTTTTCCTGTAGCGGTTTTCCAGTCTGCTAAAGTTGCTTTTGCAGAGCTTAGGTAGCCTAAGTTAGTACCAGTACTGTAATAATCGTTGTGATCGATATTGCTAAAAACTGTTGCAGGAGCAGCTGAGTAGATAGCATATCTGTTAACCGTAGTTGTCTGTGAATTGACTAAGATGTTATTTCTTAAATCAATTGCACCAGCATCCGAGATAGAACTTGTTACGTTGATAGCAGCGGTCATACCTGTTGTCACAACTTGATCGGTATTCATATTAATCGTGTTATTATAGATCTTATATCCTGTACTTTTTCCATTAAATGTGATACCTACTCCATTATCCAAATAACTATTACCATTGTAACCATGGTTTGCGACATCGGAGATAAAATTATTAAAGACATTAACGCCTCCGTTAGCAGCAGTTGAGTAACCATTAAAATAAATTCCTACTGCCGCATAACCTCCTGTGTTCGTATTTTTAATATTACTAATTTTATTTTTAGAAATTGTTACACCACTAGTCCCAGCGGCAGATGTTCCTGCGATCTGAATTCCTGCATTAACTCCAGTTCCAGCAAAAGAAATGTTAGAAATAGTATTAGCTTCAATTACATTATTGGTGTTAAGCTTTGCTCCAGTTGTACCACTAGAAACCAAGATTCCTATAGCTCCATTATTTGTAGCGCTTCCAGCAGAAATATTAGATATTGTATTTCCACTTACATTACTGTTTACAGTACCTGTAGCTAACCAAATTCCTCTTCTAGCGTAAGCTGGTGTTGGATTGAAATTTCCTATCGTGTTGTTTTGGATTACGGCACCATCCGTACCTTGTGCGTACAAACCAGCAAGACCAATAGCATCTGCACCTGTGGCTGACAGATCGTTGTCATTGATAGTAATGCTGCCATTTTCAGCACCTACAGTCGCGAATGCATATACGCCGATATAGGCTTTTTTAATGGTATTGTTCGTTATAGAAATATTACTGAATGTTCCAGCTGTACCTCCATTATCTGCAATTACAACTGCACTTGAGGTGTTTACCCCATTTGTAATAATGGTGTTTTTTAATGAATTGTTGCTCATCGAAGCAGTTCCTACACTACCAAATCTTACCACTTGTGGAGCAGTTGTAGAAAGGTTTGTGATAGAAAGGCTCTTATCTGTACCACCCGAAAGAGAACCGTCGATTGTTACATTGCTAGCGCCAACAGTCCTGATGAGTGCATTGCTGTTAGTTGTTCCAGAAATAATACGTGCTTCACCACTTGGCTTAATGGTTACCGTATAACCTCCTGTAATTGTATTAAGTGGGTTAGCTCCTGTTTCTGCAGTTAAATCTTCAATGATATTGAAAGTTAAATTTCCGCTTACAAGCCCAGCATTGATATCTTCAAAAACACCACCAGTATTTGTTAAAGATGTATAATCCCCAGTGGATCCTACAGTATAAGTACCGTTAAGGGCAGCCTTAAACTCGTCAGCACCCATATCTGGAGCTGTTGTACTTCTTGTTACGCCATCAATATCAGTAGTTACTTCAGCTAAAGCTGTACCTTTGTTATTAAGCGCAGTATTTTCAGGGGTAAGGTGTAGATCTGTAGTAGATGTGAAAATTGGGCTAACATTTAGAGAGTTTTCGTTACTACCAAAGCTGGTTTTTATATCCGCCAATGTAGCTTTTGGCGCAGCACCAATGTATCCAAGATTAGCACCAGAAGAAAAATAATCATTATAATCTATATGTGCGAAAACAGTTTTTGGAGCGCTAGAATATAGTACATATTTTTCGCCTGTTTGCGTTTGATTATTAGCAAAAATATTATTTCTAATGTCAATAGCACCTGCAGTTGTTGCTGAAGTTAAAATGTTAATTGCTGCAGGTCTACCAGCTACATTTTGATTTACATTAAGAGATACAGAATTGTGATATACTTTTACATCAGTACCAACACCACCAAGAACAATACCGTAGCCATTATCTGCAATGCCGCCCCCACTAGAATATCCATAGCTATATACATTAGAAATAAAGTTGTTAGCAACCAATACATTATTAGATGTTGTAAGTGCGTTTACATAAATACCGTTAGATCCATAGCCTATGGTATTTGTATTACGGATTTCGTTTATTTTGTTAGCAGTTACAGAAATATTATTAACAGCGCCACCAACTAAGATACCTGAAGCGGTTGAGGTGCTAGCAGTACTAACACCATCGATTTGGTTTCCAGTAATTATTGCATTTTTAGCATTTTGTAGCGCAATACCTCTGAAGCCTAACATTTCTGCTGTGTCGGCAGAGCCTAATGTATTATTTTTAATAATAGCACCATCATCCTGAGCAGTAGAACTTCCTATGATAAACATCGCATTTTGTGCCTTGTTAAAGGTGTTACTTTCAACAGTTAGATGGTTGTTTGGCACAGTTCCAGCTCCTCCTAAAGTTGGACCAGAAACGAGTAAGCCTGCAATCGTAGCTGATGGTGTGGCGCCAGAAAACTTCACATTTTTAATGGTCGCATAATCTGCGCCTGCTACGGTCGTACTAGCCACCCATAATATTATAGGACTACCTGTTGTGATGGTATTTTTCAAGGTTAAGTTGTCAGAGTCTGTACCATTATTACTACCGTCAATAGTTACATAATCTGCTGCATTTACTTTGATTAACGTTTCAGCAGTATTTCCAGAAATTGTGGCATCAACACCCGCTGCCGGTTTAATAGTTAGCGTGTTGGTTGCACTAGATCCACTATTTTCCTGGATAATAATTGGAAATGTTTCCGAAGGATAAGTTGCATCCAAAAGCGTTAGCGTAACAGGGCCAGTTATAGGAGCTGAATTAAAATCTGCAATGGCAGCTGTTAAAGTTGGGTAATCACCAGATGTGCCAATGGTATAATTACCACTTAAAGCAACACTTTTAGATTGTGGTTTGATGCTGTGCCCCGTTACTTTTGATGCCATCGCATTAACTTGGTCATTGTAGCTCAATTTAGCAATAGAAGATAAATCCTCACTAACTCTTCCGCTTTGGGCATTAGCAAAACCAATGCTTGTCCCAATTAATAAGAAAGACAATGCTGTTTTCATTGAGCTTCGAAAATACATATTGTTTAATGTATTGTTCGTAATGGTGTAGTTTTCTTTCATAAAGTATATAATATTTAAAAATAGTTTGTTAAAATTAATTAAATTTTGATATTGACAAAATTTAATTTGACAAAGTTGATTATTTTTTTTATTTAACATTCTATTTCTAGATTTCTATAATATTAAATAGTGTAACTGATTGATAATTAGTAGTGTTTGTTTTGAACGTTTTTTTAAAAATTTTAATCTTGAAGAATTAGTTAATTATATTAGAAATTTTAAATTTTGATTCTAAAACAAATTTATTTCTACAATTAAATGAGTATTTAGGTAATACCTCTTGCATTTGTCATTATGAATAGAAAATATTGTAGTTAATAATTTTATTTCAGTAATTTGTTTTTTATTAAAAATAGTTTATTATAATACGCTAATATTTCCCAAAAATTCAATTGAAACATGTTTTTAATCAAAAAGACAAAATAATTGTAAGGTAGGACTGTGGAATTCTTATAATGTATTGAATTATGAAATCGAGGTATTTACAAGAAAATCACATTATTAATAATAGAAAAATCCTGCTAAATTGCAGGATTTTTATTTTGCTTTAAACTAAGTATAGAACTTATAAAGATGCACACGAGTGATATAATCCGTATCCAAAAAGTCCAATCATATTGTTCTGAAAAAATAAGATTCAGAATTAATAGAATGCTACTTATAATGAGTAAGCTAATTAGAAATGATTTTTTCATTAGGCAACCACTTCTGTATCTGTTCTTTGTAAAAGAAATTTATAGATAAGCCCACCAGTAATTCCGCCAAGGATAGGAGCCACCCAAAATAACCATAGTTGAGATAATGCTATCCCACCCACAAATAAAGCTTGCGAAGTCGATCTTGCAGGATTCACAGATGTATTGGTAATCGGAATGGAAATTAAATGAATAAGCGTTAATGCTAAACCAATAGCAATTCCAGCAAATTTTCCATTGGCCCATTTATCTGTTGCACCCATGATGATGATTAAGAAAAAGGCGGTTAAAAGAAATTCGGCTAAGAATGCGGCGCCCATACTGTAGCTTCTGTCATAATAGCCAGGCATATCATAAAAGTTAGAGGCAAAAGCGCCCGGACCTTCTGTCGAAAATGCGCCAGCGCCATTAAGAATAACATAAAGACAACTAGCAGCGGCAATAGCGCCAAGACATTGTGAAATGATGTAAGGAAGCAAATCTTTTGCTGATAAACGACCTCCAGCTAACAAACCGAAAGAAACCGCAGGATTGAAATGCCCACCCGAAATAGGACCAACAGCGTAAGCCATGGTTAAAACGGTAAGACCAAATGCTAATGCAACGCCTGCAAGACCAATTCCAATATCAGGAACGCCTGCTGCAAATACTGCGCTACCACAACCTCCGAAGACTAACCAGAATGTGCCGAAAAATTCAGCGAATAGTTTTTTTGACATAGTGTTTTATTTTTTTAATAAGTCTAAGGTAATAATTTATTTTTTTGATTTAGAAATAAAATGAAACTTTGTCATATTTTTTAGAGATGGTTTGTTTTTTGAGCTTTCAAATTAAATTTAAAAAAATGGCAATTAAATATTCGGTGTTGGATTTAGCAACAATTCTTAAAGGTGATAGTATCCGCCAAAGTTTTGAGAAGTCTGTAAAAGCGGCTCAAAAAGTTGAAAGTTTGGGATATCATCGTTATTGGTTTTCCGAACATCATAATATGCCCAATGTGGCAAGTTCGGCGACATCTTTACTCATTGGTCACATTGCATCACAAACTAAAAGTATCAGAGTAGGATCGGGTGGAATTATGTTGCCCAACCATTCGACATTATCGGTTGCAGAACAGTTTGGTACGCTGGATGCGCTTTATCCTAATCGAATTGATCTAGGCCTTGGACGAGCGCCAGGTACGGACATGTTAACAGCAAGTATTCTGAGAAGAGGACAATTGGAAAACCATTATAATTTTGAATTTCATATTCAGGAATTGAAACAATATTTCAGCTTAGGAAATTCGAATTCCAAAGTAAGAGCGATCCCTGGTGAGGGCGCAGAAGTCCCAATCTATATTTTGGGATCTTCAACAGATAGTGCTTTTCTTGCAGCAAAATTAGGTTTGCCTTATGCCTTTGCTGCACATTTTGCACCTTCGCAGATGGAAGTTGCTTTTGAGATTTATGAAGAACATTTCCAGCCAAGTTCCGTTTTGGATAAGCCTTACAAAATGGCTTGTATTAATATTATCGCAGCGGATAGTGTGGACGAAGCCCATTATTTATCAACGTCCCATTTTCAGGCTTTTGTTAATATTTTGACCGATCAGCGTCAGCCTTTGTTACCACCAGAAGAAACTGATTTGGCTAATATTTCTGATGAGCTTGCTTTGCATCTTAACCGTATGGCAGCTAAGACTTTTGTTGGTGATAAAGCTAGTCTTGAAAAGAAACTGTCAGAATTTGTGAAACATAATAAAATTGACGAGATTATTGTTTCGGGACATATATATGATTTTGAAGCCAAACTTCATTCCTACGAAATTGCTTCCCAAATTTTAAAAAATATGTAAAACAAAAAAGCTTCAGAAATTCTGAAGCTTTTGATTTTTTAGTTACAATCCAAATTGCATCGTGAACAAATCTGGGAAGACGCCCAAACTTACCAATGCTAAAATGATAACAACTGCAACGATATTATAAGTAATACTTACTTTTTCTGATGTGTTAAATGTGCTTTCTTTATAGAAAAACATCGCGATAATAAGTCTTAGGTAATAAGCGATACTTAATGCAGAACCCAAAACTGCCACTAATACTAAGAACTCGGCACCGCCTTTTATGGCTTGGTTAAACAAGGCAAACTTAGCCATAAAACCTGCTGTCAGCGGAATACCTGCCATAGACAACATTGAGATAGAAGCTACAACTGCTAGCAAAGGATGTCTTTTTCCTAAACCATTGAATGCGCCAAAAGAAACTTCTCTTTTTACTTTCTCAACCCAAATCAACGCCATGAAAACTCCAACTGTTGCTAAGGAATAAGCAAATAGGTAGAATGCCATATTGTACATAGAAAGGCTATTAAGCCCGAAGAAGATTAATGCGAGATAACCAGCATGCGAAACGCTAGAGTAGGCCAACATTCTTTTTACATTAGTCTGTACCAAGCCCATCACGTTTGCAAGGAGCATTGTGATAATGAGTAGCACGCCAATTACGTTAATCCATTCGCCAGCGATTCCTCCGAATCCTAAAGTCATTAATTTTACAAAAGCATAAAAACCAGAAATTTTAACCACAGTGGCCATAAAAGCTGTAATCAAAGATGGCGCACCATGATAAACATCTGGACTCCACATGTGGAAAGGCGCTAGAGAAACCTTGAAAGCCATCGCAGCTAACATTAGCAATGCTCCTACGATAAGCATTAAGTCTTTAGGATTATTGATGGCAAATTCTGAAATTTTATACATGTCAAAACTTCCTGTTGTGCCATATACTAATGCTGTCCCGAATAACAAAAACCCCGTCGCAAAAGCACCCATCAAGAAATACTTCATTGATGCTTCCGTAGAACGAAGATCCGTTTTATTACTTCCTGCCATAACATATAACGGAATAGAAAGAATTTCGATACCGATGAATAATGTTACTAAGTTTTGGTAACCGAATAAGACAATACCGCCAGAAAGCGACATCAACATCAAAGCATAAAGCTCCGACTGGTGGCTTCTATGATTACTAAATGCAAATCCTCCAATGAAGAAAATAAGCAAAGTCGTAACAATTGAAATTTTTGAAAACAGAGCAGCATTGCTTCCATATTCAAACATGTTTTTGTAAGCGTTAAAAAATTCGCACTCTGGCAAAAAGCTTACATACAATGCAACTAATAATCCTGCAATACCGATGTATCTAGCATATTTGCCCTGTTGGAAAACTCCAGAGAATAATGCTAAGACAGCCGTAAGGAATAATACTATAAAAACACTCATTTTTTAAAATATCAATTTAACTTATCATAGATAAGAAGATAAACTTCAACGAACTACCCACCATGTCAACAATCACTTGTGGGAAAATCCCCATAATGATGACGAAAACAGATAAACTTGCAAGAACGGTAAATTCTGCTGGAGAAAGGTCTTTTGCTGTTGACAACAACATTTCATCTGTTTTACCAAACATCGCTTTTCCGTATAATCTCAACATATATACCGCACATAGGATAATGGTAAGACCTGATAAAATTCCCATGATAAGATTATAATCAAACACAGATTTTAAAAGGATAAATTCTCCAATAAATCCATTAGTTAACGGCAATGCCATCGATCCTAATAAGATAATCATGAACAATACCGCAAATTTGGGTGCTATTTTTGCCAAACCTCCCATTTGACGAATATCTCGCGTTTTGAAACGTTTGTAAAGAATATCCGCACAATAAAACAGACCAACCACGTTGATGCCGTGTGCAAAAGTCTGTATCAAAGCACCTTCTGCACCTTCTACTATTAGCGCAGTGGGATTGAACATTCTTACCGTTAAAATAGCAGAAGCGAAAATACCTGCCACCATCAGCCCAACGTGAGATAGGGAAGAATAAGCGATAATTCGTTTAGAATCATTATTAACAATAGCGATTAATGCGCCGTAGATAACACCGATAACTGCCAAGATGACAACAATGTCGCCCGATATACCGCCAATTGCTAGAGGTGTAATGGGTAACAAATATCTTAAAATACCATAGATAGCCATCTTCAACATGATTCCTGATAATAACATGGACCCTTGTGTTGGCGAATATGTATAGGTATCTGCTTGCCAAGTATGGAATGGGAAAACGGGGAGCTTAACTGCAAAAGCAAAGAAGATAAACCAGAAGATAACCGTTTGTTGATTAATATTAAGCGCTGCGTTGTACATATCTGTTACCGCAAAAGAAGCAGAATAATTGTAAACGTAGATAAAACCTAATAACATGAATAATGAACCAACGAATGTGTACACAAAAAACTTAGTTGTGAATTTGATACGTTTGTCTTCTTGTCCCCAAAGTCCTGCGATAAACCAAATCGGAATCAACGTTATTTCCCAGAAAATGTAGAATAATAATCCATCCAAAGCGGTGAAAACACCAATTAGTCCAAACTGCATTAACAAGATTAACGCATAGAAATTATTGTTGTAAGCTTTGTTTTCGTTGTAAGACGAGAGGATAATTAAAGGTACCAAAATATTAGTGAGTATCACCAAAAGCATACTCATCCCATCGATACCGAAGTGGAGATTACTCTTAATAAATTGAAACCAAGGATATGTAATTTCGTATTGCAATTTAGAATCTACAGTTGGACCAAAATCAAATCCTGCCAACATATAGAAAGCTAAAAACATTTGTATAAACGCAATTGCCAGCGCGAGATGCTTGCTAGAAGAATTTCTCCATGCAAAAACCAATCCCGAACCTACAAGAGGCAATAGTAATAGTGTTGCTAAATATGACATTACTATTTTAATATAAAGTTAACAATTAATATTATTCCGATCGCTAAAGACATGATGAGGACGTAGTTTTCTACTTTTCCATTTTGTAATCTCTTAGCGGCTCTTCCAGAGTCTGCAGCGCCCAATCCAATGAAGTTAACAATCGGATCAAGAACTGCTCTGTCGAACATCGAAGCTGCTTTTCCAAGACCTTCTACTGGTTTTACAACGCAAGCTTGGTAGATCTCATCGATAAACAATTTCTTGGCAGAAAGTCTTTCCCAACCTGTGTATTCTTCTTCCGGAAGTGCTATTTTCTTTTTGGTGACATAGATGTTTTTCACAACGAAAAATATAACAAGCACCATAATTATGGTAACCGCTAACAAAATCATCTCGATGTTAAACGGAATGGCAACATGTTCTTGCGGATACGCATAGATGGGATGTAACCATTTTGCTAAGTTTTGATATTCGCCATGACCAATAAAGTGAGGAAGATTAATAAATCCACCAACCACAGAAAGAATAGCCAACACAACTAAAGGAAGTGTCATAGAAACCGGACTTTCGTGGATGTGTTTTTTTTGTTCCTCAGTTCCGCGGAAATCGCCAAAGAAAGTTAAGAACAATAATCTGAACATGTAGATAGCTGTTAAAGCGGCACTAAACAATGTCAACCCCCAAAGAAGTGGACTCTTGTCATATATTGTTACTAAAATTTCATCTTTAGAAATCATACCTGATAATGGCGGAATACCACAGATAGCCAAGGTCCCTATTAAGAACGTCCAATAGGTTACAGGGATTTTCTTTCTTAAACCTCCCATGAAACGCATATCTTGCTCGCCACTCATTGCATGGATAACAGAACCAGCACCTAAGAACAATAAAGCTTTAAAGAACGCATGCGTCATAACGTGGAACATTCCCGTGGTATAAGCACCAACGCCTAGAGCGATAAACATAAATCCTAACTGAGAAACTGTTGAATAAGCCAATACTTTTTTAATATCGTTTTGTCTTAATCCCATAAAAGCAGCAATCAACGCTGTTGCTAAACCTATTAATAATATAACATTAAGCGTAGAAGGAGCTAATGAGAATAAGAAATTGGATCTTACTACCAAGTAGATACCTGCTGTTACCATCGTCGCAGCGTGGATCAATGCAGAAACAGGCGTTGGTCCAGCCATCGCATCTGGCAACCATGTGAATAACGGAACCTGCGCAGATTTACCAACTGCACCAATGAATAAACAAATCGTGATAAAGATAATCGCACTACTATCTAAAGTGAACTTCGTTGAGTTTTCGGCAACGCTTAAAAAATCAATAGCATTAAGTTGTTGTGCCAAAGCAAAAATACCAATTAACAAACCTAAGTCACCGATACGGTTCATGATAAAGGCTTTGCGAGCCGCTTTACCATATTCTTGGTTGTTATACCAGAAACCAATTAATAGATAAGAACAAAGTCCTACACCTTCCCAACCAATAAATAGAATAAGATAATTGCTTCCCAATACCAATAACAACATTGAGAAAATAAAGAGGTTAAGATAACTAAAGAATTTATGGAATCCTTCGTCGTGACTCATGTAGCCAATAGAATAAAGATGGATTAAAGATCCAATTCCTGTAATAATCATCACCATCATAATCGACAGTTGATCGACCTGGAATCCGAAATTAACTTGCATTCCGTTGACTTTAAACCATTCAAAAGCTTTTACAATAACAGGTGCACTATCGCTATTCATTCCCATAAAGATGCTAACAGCAATCAAAAAAGAAGCAAATACAAGCAACGTTGCCAGCCCACCAACAAGGACTTTCGGAAGATTTTTACCGAACAGACCATTGATGAGGAATCCTGCTAATGGTAAAAGAATAATTGCGTAAACTAAATTTTCCATTCCTAATTATCCTCTTAATTTATTAAATATACTTACGTCTACTGATCGTGTATTTCTGTACATCATGGCGATAATAGCAAGTCCCACTGCTACTTCTGCAGCGGCAACAACCATGATAAAAAATACAAGTATTTGTCCATGTGAGTCACCTTTGTAAGCAGAAAAAGCTGCTAATAGTAGATTGACAGAGTTAAGCATCAACTCGACACAGCCCAAAATGATGATGGCATTTTTACGAATTAATACACCTAGCACGCCTAGACAAAACAAAATGGTACTCAGAATAATAAAATATTCCAAAGGTACAGATTGAATAAAACTGTTAACTTCTCCCATTTTTTAAATTTCTTTTTTACCAATTAATACCGCACTTACGATACCAGCAAAGATTAATACTGATGCTAACTCGAACGGTAAAACATATTCGTTAAATAATAATCTTCCCAAATTTTTGGTCAATCCAACTGAGTAATCCACAGTCGCTGCAGCTGTAGTGTCGCCTGTTAGGCCTTTGTAAGCCCCTAACATCCCGATGAACAAAATCCCAACGGTGAAAATCCCAATAAATTTTGGTAAGTTTTTCTTTTTACTTTCGTCTTTAGCATTTAGGTTTAACATCATCAATACATAAAGAAAAAGTACCATAATCGCACCGGCATATACAATGATCTGTACAATACCCAAAAACTGAGCATTAAGAAGTACATACATCCCAGAAATGCTAAAAAAAGTTACGATAAGTGATAGTATACTGTATAATGGATTTCGTGCAAATACAAAATACACAGCACTAAGAATTGCAATAAAAGCAACTGTGAAAAATAATATCTGATCCATTTTTAATAAGTTTTCTTTTGACGTTCACTAATATCGATACGCTCATCGATTTTTTCTACCAATCTGTCTTTGCCATAGACAAAGTTTTGTCTTATCATTTCAACATCTACAAGACGGTCTGTAAGGAAAATAGCTTCTTTTGGACAAGCTTCCTCACACATTCCGCAGAAGATACAACGCAACATATCGATTTCGTATATTTCGGCATATTTTTCTTCTCTATATAGATGTTTTTCGTCATTTGTGCGTTCTGCTGCGGTCATGGTAATGGCTTCTGCAGGACAAGCTACGGCACACAATCCACAAGCTGTGCAACGTTCTCTACCTTCTTCATCTCTTTTCAGGACATGTTGTCCGCGCCAGATAATAGCTCTCGGTTTTTGCTCCTCGGGATATTGTACAGACGGTACACCTTTTACAAGATTTCTGACAGCATGCTTCAGCGTAATACTCATCCCTTGCGCAATGGCAGGAAGATATAGTTTTTCACCAAGTGTCATTTTCTTGTTAGAAACAACTTTTGATCTGTTTGTTAGTTTCATTTAATTATAGATATTAGATGTTAGATGTTTAGATGTTAAATAATAAAACTGAAAATCAATTTCAAATTTTAGCATTTCGCACACCATCACATCATCATATTATCAACTTTTTTAATTTCCAAATAACAGGATTAAAGCACCTGTTAATAATAGATTAACCAATGCCAATGGAATTAAAGTTTTCCATCCTAAGTGCATCAATTGATCGTAACGGAATCTCGGTAAAGTCCATCTGATCCACATGAATAAGATGATACCAAATATTGTTTTGCTTAAAAATGCAACGATACTCAAAATACCGGCAACATTTTCTCCCCAATTGTTTGTAACCCAATCTATTCCCGGATAGTTGAATCCTCCGAAGAATAATACAGTAATCAACGCATTGGAAATAAACATGTTAACGTATTCTCCAAACATGAAAAGTCCTAACTTCATCGAAGAATATTCTGTTGAATATCCAGTAACCAATTCGGATTCACATTCTGGTAAATCGAAAGGGTGACGGTTGGTCTCTGCCAAAGCCGCAATTAAGAAAATAATAAATGCAACCGGCTGGTAGAAAATATTCCAATTAAGTCCAGAAACTTCAGGAATGATACCCCAAATTTTTCCGTGTGTTTGGCTTTCAGTAATCACTTTTAAATCTAAACTTCCAGCCATCATAATGATTGCTAATAACGAAAGTCCCATTGCCAATTCGTAAGAAATCATCTGTGACGAAGCTCTTACCGCACTGATTAATGAATATTTGTTGTTAGAAGCCCAACCTCCAATCATGATACCGTAAACCCCGATAGATACCATACCAATAAGATAAAGTACACCAACATCGATATTTGCAACTTGCAGATCAAATGATTGTCCGCCGATATTAAGACTTTTTCCCCATGGGATAACAGCACCAGTAATTAATGAAATAAACATCACTAAGGCTGGCCCAATTACGAATAAGAATTTTTCGGCATTGGCTGGGGTGAAGTCTTCTTTGAAGAAAAACTTTCCACCATCTGCTAGAGGTTGTAACAGGCCAAATGGTCCTGCACGGTTTGGTCCGATACGGTCTTGCATAATTGCTGCAACTTTACGCTCTGCCCATGTAGAGTAGGCAGCCACAGTAAGTGCTAGCAAGAATAAAGCAAGGACTAATATTAATTTAAAAGTTAGTAGTTCCATAAAATTGTATTAGAAATTTGAGATCTGATAGCAAATAAAGCGTTGTTACCAAAACATCAAATTATCACATTTTCATATTAAATTTCGTCTTTTTTAGCAATTTCTTTTGCATCTGGATTATCCAATTGTCTGAAATAATCCTTCGGTTTTTCATAATGGTTCAAAGAAATAACTGAATGTCTATCGATATGTCTAGGGCCTTCGATTGTCCAATATTTCACATCTTTTCTTTCAAAACGACATGTATTACAGATCCAATCTTCCACCTCGCCATATTGATCTTGACGCGCTGTAACTCTTATCACTTCGTCGCCTTTCATCCACAACACCACTTTACCACTACATTTTTCACAAGAACAAGAAGCATTCAATGGTTTTGTAAACCACACGCGACTTCCGAATCTTGCCGTTCTGTCTGTTAGTGCTCCTACAGGACAAACATCGATAACGTTACCGATAAAATCGTTGTCCAAAGCCTTGTTAAGATAGGTCGAAATTTCAGCGTGATCCCCACGGAACAAAATACCATGTTCGCGCTTTTCTGTAAGTTGATTGGCTGCCAAGACACATCTTGCACAAAGGATACAACGGTTCATATTCAGTTTGATATATGGACCAATATCGTCTGCTTCGTAGGTGTTTCTTTCGAATTCTGTTCTGGTACCTGCAACGCCGTGTTCGTAACCCAAATCCTGAAGATGACATTCTCCAGCTTGGTCACATATAGGACAATCCAAAGGGTGATTTAGTAACAAAAATTCGGTCACCGCTTTACGACCTTCTTGTGCTTTTTCGGAGGTTAGATTTTTGACCTCCATACCATCCATAACGCCAGTTCTACAACTTGCGACTAATTTTGGCATTGGACGAGGATCGGCATCAGAACCTTTTGACACTTCTACCAAACAAGTTCTACATCTTCCACCACTTTGCTCCAATTTGCTGTAATAGCACATTGCAGGAGGTACAGATTTGCCTCCGATTTGTCTAGCTGCCTCCAAAATAGAAGTACCTGGCAAAACTTCGGTTGTCTGTCCGTCTATGGTAACTTTAAATTTTTTAATTTCTTCGCTCATTTTATTTAATTATAAGCTTATAATTGTAGGTTTTACCCTCTTATTTTTTCTTATTGAATCCAAAAATATATCCGATTCCCAGATTGGCTTGCGCGAACATAAAATCCTGAGAGGCTTTGTCCGATTTATTAAGCGTTGTTTTAATATCTGGCATGTTGATATAACCAACTTTACCTTCTAATCTTAACATGATGTGGTTTGCAAAAATCATGTTAAAACTGGCTCTTGCATCAGCACCAAATCCTGCCAAATGAAAACGATCACTTCTTTCGTTTCCAAATAATTTAACATTCGATTTTGGAAGTAAAGCTCCTACGCCAGCCCCATAAGCGAACTCGATATCTAATCCTTTTTTGTTAAGAATATTTTGATATTTTTCTGCACCAATGTTGATGTAGTTGAGCCCATCTGTATGTTCGAATGTCAAAAATTCGCCATTGCTTAAGTTAACTGCTGAGCCTGGCATAATCATATTGGCGTAGGTTGGATCAGAAATATGACCTTTGAAACCAACACTTTGATTTTGATCCATCACATACTTCATGTGATCCAAGCCCAAAACAATAGCAACATTATCTTTGATAAAATACCCAATTCTTGCATTGGTCTGTGGAATGGTTAAGTTATCTGGTGCAAAATAATCCTTGAAAGTAAACTTTGTAGGTCTATCATGTGCAGATACTCTTTTCAACGTGAAGTCATAACCATCGCCTTTGAAATGGATGTTAGAGTCGCTGTAGGCAGCGGTATTCCAACCCCAGAACACAAATATTTTTCCTTTTTTAGTTAAAGAGCTGTCCTCTTGTGATGTTTGTGCTTGTGCTAATCCCAAAGTGCTAGACAAGGCCAATACACCAGCTAATAAAATCTTCTTCATTTTAGTTTCCTGCTACAACAGGAATAGGGTCAGCATAATTTGCTAAGCCATAATTTTGAGTTAAACATAATTCGGGATTGTTCACATGCCATTCGAACTCATCTCTGAAGTGGCGAATAGCTGCTGCAACAGGCCAAGCCGCTGCATCTCCCAATGGACAAATCGTATTACCTTCGATTTTTCTTTGGATATCCCATAACAAATCGATGTCGGCTAAAGTAGCCTGTCCGTTGTCAATTTTTTTCAATATTTTGTACAACCACCCCGTACCTTCGCGGCAAGGCGTACATTGTCCACAACTTTCATGATTGTAAAATCTTGCTAAAGTCATGGTATGTTCTACAACACATTGGTCTTCATCCAATACTTCGAAACCTCCCGATCCCATCATGGTTCCTGTTGCGAAACCACCATCTGCAAGAGATTCGTAGTTCATTAATCGAGGTTCGCCGTTTATCGTTTTTAATAATAAATTAGCCGGTAAAATTGGAACTGAAGATCCTCCAGGAATACAAGCTTTTAATTTTTTTCCGTTCGGAATTCCACCACAATATTCATCAGAGTAAATGAATTCTTCAACAGAAATGGTCATATCAATTTCGTAAACGCCAGGTTTGTTGATATTTCCACAAGCGGAAATCAATTTGGTACCTGTAGAGCGTCCTACACCAATTTTGGCATATTCTGCACCAGTTATATCGATAATAGGAACAACTGCTGCAATGGTTTCAACATTGTTAACAACGGTTGGTCTTTCCCAAAGTCCTTTTACAGCTGGGAAAGGTGGTTTTAGTCGCGGGTTTCCTCTTTTACCTTCTAGAGATTCTAGTAAAGCCGTTTCTTCTCCACAAATATAAGCACCTGCACCACGCTGAACATAAATTTCTAAATCGTAGCCTGTACCTAAAATGTTTTTACCTAGAAATCCTGCTTTTTTGGCCTCCTCAATCGCTTCTTCTAAAATATCTGGAATCCAAGAATATTCTCCACGAATGTAGATGTACGACACATTGGCTCCTAAAGTAAATGACGAAATCAGCATGCCCTCAATCAAAAGATGAGGAATGAATTCCATTAAATATCGGTCTTTAAAAGTTCCCGGCTCTGACTCGTCGGCGTTAACTACCAAATGTCTTGGCACGCCTTCCGGTTTTGCAAGGAAACTCCACTTCATACCCGTTGGGAAACCGGCGCCTCCACGACCTCTTAGACCAGAGATTTTTACTTCTTCCAGAACTTCTTCAGGCGTCATTTTCAGGGCTTTTTCAGCCGCTGTATATCCACCTTGTTTGCGGTAAACATCGAAAAAGCGTATGCCCTCTACATGTGCGTCTTTTAATAAAAGTTTTCTGCCCATCGTTAATATATTAATCTAAAGCGATTTGTCCTTGTCTGCAAAGTTCAAGGATTTCATCTACTTTTTCTATCGTTAAATTTTCATGATAAAACTTACCCAATTGCAACATTGGAGCATAGCCACAAGCACCAAGACATTCTACTGGTTTCAATGTGAAAAGACCATCAGCTGTTGTTTCTCCATCTTTAATGTTAAGTTTGGTACGGATGTGGTCTAGGATTTTTTCGCTGCCTTTTACCATGCAAGGTCCTGTTCTACAAACTTCCAAAACATATTTGCCAACAGGTTTCATATTGAACATGGTGTAGAAAGTAGCCACTTCGTAAACCTCAATAGGGGTGATATTAAGCACCTGCGCTACATAATCCATAACAGGAACATCTAGCCAACCACCGAATTCCTTTTGTGCAATATGCAAAACGGGAATTAAGGCAGACTTTTGACGACCTTCTGGATATCTTGCGATGATTTTATTTACCTGTTCTAAAGTTTCAGGTTTAAAAGCAATTGTTTCGCTCATATTTATAGATTTTAGATTTTAGATTTTAGATTTTAGATGAAAATCAAAACACTAAAAATCTATTTTATTTATAATTTATAATTCAAAATTCCTAAGCATCAAGCTCTCCCGCAATTACATTCATGCTACACATGGTTACAATCGCATCAGAAATTACCGATCCTGTAATCATCTCTGGATAGGCTTGGTAATAAATAAAGCAAGGTCTTCGGAAGTGTAATCTGTATGGACTTCTACCACCGTCACTCACCAAGTAGAATCCTAACTCTCCATTTCCACCTTCTACCGCATGATAAACTTCGCCACGAGGAACGTCTGTTTCTCCCATTACAATTTTGAAATGGTAAATTAAAGCTTCCATTTTGGTATAAACATCGGCTTTTTCTGGAAGATAAAACTCGGGAACATCTGCATGGAAAGGACCTTCTGGAAGGTTTTCGTAAGCTTGTTTAATAATTTTAATAGATTCCCAAACTTCTTGTTGACGTACCATGAAGCGGTCGTATGTATCGCCTGCTGTACCAATCGGAATTGTGAAATCAAAATCCTGATAAGAAGAATAAGGCTGTGCCACACGAACGTCGTAGTCGACACCTGCAGCTCTTAGGTTAGGACCTGTGAAACCATAGCTTAAAGCTCTTTCGGCGGAGATACCACCCACACCAATCGTTCTGTCCATAAAGATTCTGTTTCTTTCCAAAAGATTACAAAATTCTTGGAATCTTGGTGGGAAAGTTTTTAGAAAATCTTTTATAAGTTCATGGAATTTAGGTGTAAGATCTCTTTCGAAACCTCCAATTCTTCCCATATTAGTTGTCATACGGGCACCACAGATTTGCTCATACATATCATAGATACGTTCTCTTTCCACGAACATGTATGTCAGTCCAGTGATTGCTCCAGAGTCCATTCCAGTAACACCATTACAAATTAGATGATCGCCGATTCTTGCCAATTCCATCAAAATCACGCGCATATAGTCAACGCGTTTTGGAACTTCGCAGCCTATCAGTTTTTCAACAGTCATGTGCCAACCTAGGTTGTTAATAGGCGCAGAACAATAGTTCATACGGTCTGTTAAAGTGGTGATTTGCGAAAAGTTTCTTCTTTCAGAAATTTTTTCGAAAGCTCTATGGATGTAACCAACAGTTTGTTCTGAGTGCAAAATACGTTCGCCATCCATTGTTAGCACATTTTGGAAAATCCCGTGTGTTGCTGGATGGGTAGGTCCAAGGTTGAGGGTGTAAAGTTGACCGTCAATTTGTTCCTTTGATTCGTATTGGTTAAGTATGTTTGATAATTCGTTGTCTTTCATAAATTTTAATGCTTTAGGCTATAGGCTTTAAGCTTACTGCTTACTGCTTATTGCATTAGTTCTATCTTCCGAACATGCTATCGTTTTTGTCAGTACGTGTGCCATCTTCCAGACGATATTCTTTTAACATCGGATGATAACCAAGATCGTCCATATTAAGAATAGGGCGAAGATCTGGATGTCCTTTGAATTTGATTCCGTAGAAATCAAAAGTTTCGCGCTCCATCCAGTTGGCACCAGCAAATAGTTCTGTTAAAGAATCGATTTCCGGATTTTCTTTTGGCATAAAAGCTTTAAGACGCAGACGTACGTTAGTCATCATATTATGTAAATGATAAACCACGCCTAATTCTTTTTCTGGGTTTTCTGGATAATGAATACCACAGATGTCTGTTAAAAAATTAAATTCTAAAGAAGAATCTCTCAAGTAGTGAACCACTTTTTTAATATCATCTTTTTTAACTTCCACCGTCAGCATGCCATAAGGTTCGGATGTTGTAAGAATTGTTTCAGGAAATTCTCTTGTTAAAGCTTCTAATACGAATTCGTTTGTCATGTTTTCCCTGATTTATTTAATTCCGTAAGATTCTAACAATGCTTTATATTCTGGTAAGTCTCTTCTTCTAAGACTTTCTGTACGTGCTAATTCTTGTACCTGCATAACCCCTTCGATGATTTGCTCAGGTCGAGGTGGGCATCCAGGGACATAGACGTCAACAGGTATAATTTTGTCAATTCCTTGAAGTACCGAATAAGTATCAAAAATACCGCCACTAGAAGCACAAGCGCCAACGGCTACAACCCATTTTGGTTCTGCCATTTGGGAATAAACTTGTTTAAGAACTGGTGCAAGTTTTTTAGAAATTGTGCCGCAAACCATCAACATATCGGCTTGTCGCGGCGAGAAAGAGTTTCTTTCCATACCGAATCGGGCTGCATCGTAAGTAGGGTTAAGCGTTGCCATAAATTCAATACCGCAGCATGATGTTGCAAAAGGTAATGGCCAAAGCGAATAACTTCTGGCAAGACCAATAACACTGCTCAATTTTGTTGCAAAAAATCCTTCTCCTTCATAACCTGCAGGAGCTGGATTGTTCATGTTAACAACTGGTTTATTATTATCTGACATTTTTTTTAATTTAATTATTTATCCCAATCCAAAGCACCTCTTTTAAGGACATAGAAGAATCCAAGGAAAAAGATGGATACAAATGTTACAATTGCTAAAAATCCTTCTGTACCCAACTCGCGGAAGTTGACCGCATAAGGATAGAAGAAAACAATTTCGATATCGAAAAGAACAAATAGGATAGCGGTAAGGAAATATTTTACAGAGAAAGGCGTTCTTGCATTGCCGACAACTTCCACACCACATTCAAAACTTTGTCCTTTTACTTCACTCTTTACTTTTGGGCCAAGAAAGTGTGCACCAAGTAAAGAAACGATTACAAACCCTAGACCTACAGCCGCTTGGATAAGAATCGGAATATAATTTTCTGGTAAATTCATTATTGTACCTAATTTATGCACCTGCAAAAGTACTAAATTAAGATGGAATAACAGAGAAATCAACCACTTTAAGTGATTTTGGAAGTGTTGAAAAAAGCTAATTTAGAATAATTATAAATAACGAAATTGCTATTTTTTCTTATTCATTCTTTTTAATATTATAAATGCAAAATATGCGATATATAGAAACAAAATACTTGCGAAAATGATGTTAATCAATGTGTTAGTTTTTGGATCTTTTATAGGGTCTATAAAGTTGAATGCTAAAAATATCAGGATAAGAATTGCGTATATGATAATTTGCTTTTTCATGTTTTGATGACTTTTAATAAAAAAATTAATTTAAGCAATTGTTTAATAAATTATATTTCCTTGCTATAAGTTCGTCTTCTTTTATGATTAATTGGCTCGTAATCTTGCCAAAGTAGTTGGATGTTTTTGTTTTCTTCCAACTCTGGATTGGTCTCTAAGAATTTGACGCCTTTTTTTCTAAAAGTATCATAAATTTCTTTAAAAATAATCGCCGTAACACCGCGGCGTTGATAGTCTGGATGGATGCCTATTAAATAAAAATTCGCACGATCATTCTTTTTTCCAGCATTTAGCAAATGCCACCAACCAAAAGGGAAAAGTTTGCCTTTTGCCTTTTGTAAAGCTCGAGAATAAGAAGGCATTGTAATGGCAAATGATATCAAATTATGATCTTCGTCCTCGATACAGATAATGTAATCTTTGTCGATGAAACCAAAATATTTTTCTTTGTAATGATTGATTTGTTCATCTGTAATCGGGGTATAAGTCGAAAGCCCTTTGTAAGTTTCATCCAAAAGTTTGAACATGGGTTCTACCAAAGGGAGGATTTCTTTTTTGTTATTAAATTTAAGAACTCTTAATTTATATTTTTCTTTAATTAAATTGTTGAATTTGACTACTTTATCAGGTAAAGTTTCAGGGAATTCAATCTCGAATTCTACCCATTCTTTTTCTTTAATCAAACCTAGGTTTTCTAAATGTTTTGGATAATAAGCTTCGTTATAAATGCCAATCATTGTCGCAAGTCTGTCAAAACCCATCGTTAACATTCCGGCTTTGTCCAGATTGGTAATGCCCATTGGTCCTTCTATCTTAGAAATGTTTTTGCTTTTTGCATATTCGATTGCTTTGTTAATTAAGGCTTTTGAAACCGCTTCGTCATCAATAAAATCCAACCATCCAAATCTTAGCTTTTTGATACCAAGATCTTTTTCTTCTTTATGATTAATCATCACCGCGATTCGACCTACAATTTTGCTGTCTTTTAATGCTAAAAATTGTTGCGCCTCAGCATACTCCAAAGCAGGATTTTCGGCAGGATTCCAAATGTTAAGTTCGTCCGCTGTTAAAGCAGGCACATAGTTGGGGTTGTTGCGGTACAAATCGTTTGGAAATTGGACAAAATCTGTCAAATCTTTCTTTGATTCTACCTTTTTTATGATGATTTGTGACATAATTTTCAATATTAAACAAATATAAGCGCAAAAGCTACTCATTGCAATACTTTGGCATAGTTTTTACAACAAAATAAGTGCTAAAATAAAATTTATAAAACTAAATAAAATGACAGGTTATTATTTAATTATCGGTCTTACGATGCTGGCGAGTTGGCTAGTATCGAGTAGGCTGAAATCAAAATTTCAGTATTATTCTCAGGTACATTTGAGGAACGGAATGTCAGGGAAAGAAGTTGCTGAAAAAATGTTGAGAGACAATGGGATTAATGATGTACAAGTAATTTCGGTTCCAGGTCAATTGACGGACCATTACAATCCAGAAAACAAAACAGTCAACCTTTCCGAAGGTGTATATATGCAAAGAAATGCAGCGGCAGCGGCTGTTGCAGCTCATGAAGTAGGTCACGCAGTGCAACATGCTGTGGGCTATTCGATGTTGCAATTGAGATCAAAATTAGTCCCTATGGTTAACATCAGCTCCACTTTATCACAATTCGTAATTATGGCTGGTATTGGTGTTATGGTGGCTTCAAGAACTATTGAAAACCCTCAAGGTAATACTTGGGTTTTGGCAATTGGCGTGGCGCTTTTCGCGGTGACAACTTTATTCGCTTTTGTAACGCTTCCCGTAGAATATGATGCGAGTAATCGTGCGATGAAATGGTTGAAAGATACAGGAACGGTGACGCAAGAAGAATATATTGGGGTTGAAGATAGTCTAAAATGGGCTGCGAGAACTTATGTGGTAGCAGCTTTAGGGTCATTAGGACAACTTTTGTATTGGGCTTCGATGCTTTTCGGAGGCCGTCGCGAGTAATATTACAAATCTATAAAAGCATACTCTAAAAGCATCTCTGACAATTGGTTGGAGATGTTTTCTTTTTGTGCGGTTTTTACCCGTGCTGTGATGTGACAAATCTGTTGCGCATCGAAGTCTAAAATTTGTGCACCGTTTTTATTGAGTAAAGAAAAAATAACATTTTGCTGACTGAATTTAAAACTGAGTTTCAGTTCGCTTTCCAATTCTTTAGTAATGATATTTGCTGATTCCAAGGTTAATTTAGCGCTTTCTTTATAAGTTTTGACCAAGCCTGAAACGCCAAGTTTTGTTCCGCCATAGTAACGAATGACAACCACTAAAATATTGGTGAGTTGATGGGCAAGAAGTTGGTTGTAGATGGGTAATCCTGCACTTCCACTGGGTTCGCCATCATCGTTGGCGCGGTAGTTTTCGCCAGAAAGTCCTAGTCGGTAAGCGTAACAATGGTGCGTTGCTTTTGGATGAATTTCGCGTAAATGATTAAGACAAGATTTGACTTCTTCTTCAGAGATGACGGGATAGGCAAAACCAATGAATTTGCTGCCTTTTTCTTTTAGTGAAATATCTTCAATTGGCTTTTCGATGCTTTGGTATTCGAACATTTTTAAAGGAATTGATTTTCGGGATTAATATAATGTTGAATAAGATTTCCTCGGAAATTCATTTGATTATTCATTTCAAAATTAAATTCAGGTGCTTTGGTTCCGTTGGCTAAATTCAATTCAGGATTTTTAATGATAAAAGCTTCATCCCAAAGATTGGTATGGATAAATTGTTTCAACGTATAACTTCCGCCTTCTACCAAAACCGATTGTATGTCAAGTTCGAAAAGTTTTGTCATCAAATCCGTCATCATATTTTCTTTTTCAATTTTTACAAAGTGTAGATGATTTATTTTTTCATCTTTAATAACATTGAAAATTATCGTTGGTGCTTCGTTATTGTAAATTTTAAAGCCTAAAGGAACTTCCAAATTGAGATCAATTAAAATTCTAATAGGATTTTGACCTTCAATTTCGCGTACAGTTAAGTTGGGATCATCATGAAGTGCGGTATTTTTTCCGACCAAAATAGCATGTTCTTCACTTCTCATTTTATGTACAAATTGTTTGCAAAGGCTGTTACTAATTGGGTAAGGTTTATGATTTTTATCCATAAATGCATCCTGAGATTCTGCCCATTTCAGGATAATATAAGGTCTTTTCTTTTGATGAAAGGTGAAAAATCTTTTGTTGAGAGCCAAACTTTCTTTTTCTAAAATGTCAGAATCTACATCAATGTCGGCATCAGTCAAAATTTTGACACCTTTTCCACTCACTTTATCGTGGCTGTCGATAACACCGATAACGACTTTTTTAAAACCAATTTCTTTAATCTTCAGCGCGCAAGGTGGTGTTTTCCCAAAATGGGCGCAAGGTTCCAGCGAAACATAAATCGTTGAGTCTTGCAATAAGACGAAATCTTCCGCTTTTACACTGTTAATGGCATTAATTTCAGCATGGGCTTCGCCAGCTTTTTTGTGATAAGCTTCACCGATGATACGATTGTTATGGACGATAACTGCGCCAACCATCGGGTTAGGATAAGTTTTGCCGATGGCGTTTTCTGCTAATTGTATGCAGCGTTGTAGGAAGAATTTGTCTGTCATTTTATATAAAAAACACTTAAACAAAGTTAAGTGTTTTTGAAGATTTTATGCGAGAAAGCTTTATTTACCTGTCAATTTAATGTTTGGCATTGGCGTTGTGATGACGCGATCCAGCATTTTGTTTCTTTGTTTGTTGATGTATTTTGCAGTGCCACGAAAATCTGAGCTGTAAAATCTTTTGGAATATGTATAAATCAAAAATCCATTTTGGTCCCCATTTTTAGTTGGTCGAAAACGGTCGATATTATATTCCGCATAAGCTTCGCCAGCACCTTCTTTCGGGACAATGGTTACTAAATAATCTACAATAATCTCTTTACCGTCTGGACTTTCAATAACATCTACGAAAGAATAATTGTCATTAACCTGAGTTTTTCTGTTTTGTAAACTCTCAACTTTTTTCCGAACCGCTTCTTCAATATCGATTTCTTTGTTATAAAAAGAAAGATTAATTAGTTCTTGATAATTGTCGTAATCGTCATCGCTACGGAGATATTTTTGTTGAAACCACGTTGCCGAATTTTTTTTGCTCCAATAAAGAAAATATTCGTTATCACCAATTTTAATAGGGCCAGGAACGCTGATATAGTCAACAATATCGCGACCTTCCACTGCTTGGGTTTCTTGGGCAGAAAGTCCAAGAAATGCAAATGTCAATACGAGGATTAATGATAATTTTCTCAACATCGTTTTCTGGTTAAGATTAATTTTCGTTGTTGGCAATAATATTGTGGAGACTTAGTTTTAAACTTTCTAGCAAAGCTTTTTTGTCATCAATTTTTTGATAAGTATCTTTTAATAAAGGATTTTCGCGGGAAGCATTGCTAAAGAAGGAAATATTATTTTCTAATTTAACAACTTCAGCTTCGAGATCAGAAATTTGATTTTTGATTTTTCTAGCTTTATCTGTGATTTGGCTTTCGCTAAGATTTTCTTCGTGCAGATCGAACTCGTTGATTTTGTTAAGTTTGAGTCTTTCGCGCAAAGCTTTATTAAATTCAGTATTGATGCTAAGTTTGTCTTTCGGAACTTTTCCAATCGCGTTCCATTGATTTTTGATTTGCTCAATCTTTTCGATGCTGCCTTCTTCATTAGAAATTGTTTTTAATTCTTCTAATAAAGCTTTTTTATGTTTGTAGTTATCTTTCCAATTGTCCGTTGTTGCGCTATTTTTGTCACGGAAATTTTTGAAAAAAGTATTACATGCATTGCGGAATTCGTCCCAAACTTTGTTGGCTTGCGAACGTGGAACATGCCCTACGTTCTTCCAATCTTCTTGTAATTTTTTGAAAAGAGGAACTGCCGTTTCCCAATCTTCAGAATTCATGTTATCTTGTGCGGTTTTTATCAAAATGATTTTTGCCTCAAGATTTTTGATTTGAGAATCCTTTAGATCTTTATAAAAACTATTTTTTGCAGTATTAAAAGCGCGAAGGTTTTGTTTGAAATCTGTCCAAATTTGGTTTGAAAATTTCTTGGGAACACTACCTATTTTTAAGAAATCAAGTCTAAGATTTTCAACTGTTTTTATAGAGTTTTGCCAATAATTGTGGTTGATGTTTTTGTCTGGAGTAGCTAGCTTTTGTAGCGTTTCGATAATCTCATTTTTCTTAGCAAGATTCGCTTCTTGATCTCTTTCCAAAGTAGCGATTAACTCGGACTTTCTTTCATGGATTTTTTGAGAAACTTCTTTGAAATCTTCCCAAGTTTTTTCACGGAATTCTTCTGCAACGGGTTCTGCTTCTTCTTTCCAAAGTTTGTGCAGGTATTGCAATTCGTTGAGCGCTTTTTGTACCAAAGGTTCTTCTAGCAATTCTTTGGCTCTGTCGATGATATGCATTCTCTTTTCCAAGTTGTGTGCATACTCTTGCTCCAGATATTCTTTGTTAAGATCCAACATCTCATTGAACATTTTAAGATGGTGGAAGTAGTTGTTATTAAGATTTTTAAATTCGGATTTTGGTACTTGTCCAGCATTTGACCAAGCTTCTTTGATCTCACGAATGGCTTTGAAAAGATTGGTGCCGGGCTCCGAGTTGCTGTATAGATTTTTGAGACGTTCGATAATCTCGTGACGTTCTTCTAGATTTTTGCTGTGTTCTTCGTCCTGTTTTTTGTGGAAGTCATCCATTTTTTCTTTAAAAATACTGACTAAAGCATTTAAGCGCGACGTCTTTGGATGTTGATAACTGAAGGTGTTTTCATCATTGCCTTCTTCTAGATAATGATGTTTTTTTTCATCAACTTCGTCTTGGATAAGGTGCGACGCGGCATCTTTCAGCTGTTGGAATGTTCTTGAATACGAACCTGCATCTTTCAGATTAATGGTTTTTTCCATCTCGTCCAAAATCTCATCGAGAGATTTGCCTTCAACAGGGTTTTCTTCTGTTAAAACTTCAAGATCAGTATTATAAGCAAATTCGCTATTGTCATGTTCTTGTGGTGAAGCGTTTTGAGATTCAGCAAGTGTTACTTTGTTTTCTTCGTTTTCAAGATTTCCAGTCTCTGTTATCATAGCCCAACTTTTTATTAGAATAAGAACTTTTTATCGTACTAAATTAGATTTTTTTTATTGAAATACCCAAATTTTAAAGCCTTTTTATTAAGATTTTGATTTTTGGTGTAAAGTTTTTAAATATTTTTTGTCCAAATATCCCAAGCTTTTTCGGCTTGTTGTTCTAGCATATAATAGCCATTCATGGTTGTAGCGCCTTTGTTTCTCGCTTTTTTTATGAAGGTCGTTTCGCTGGGATTGTAGATTAAATCGATGATGTAATGTTGACTGGTAAGTGCATCAAAAGGAAAATTGAGACAATCCTCAACATTAGGAAATGTGCCAACAGGCGTACATTGTATAATTAATAAATGCTCCGAAACGGTTCTGAAATCAAGGTTGTCAAAAGTGGTTTTTGATTTTCTCGAAATGGTCAAATATTCGATTTGATGTTTTTCCAAAATATATTTAACTGCTTTTGCTGCGCCACCGTCCCCTAAAATTAAAGCTTTGGTATGGTTTGGATTTTTATGAATCATAAGACTTTTTTCAAAACCAAAGGCATCGGTATTGAATCCAATTTTTTTATCATCAATAATTTTGACGCAATTGACAGCACCGATTTTTTGAGCTTCATCACTTAGCTCGTCCAAATACGGAATGATGGCTTCTTTGTAAGGAATTGTAACATTGAAGCCTTTTAGGTTTTCTTGTTTTAAAAAGCTTTCTAAATTGTCGAGGTTTTGGAAATCAAAAAAACGGTAAGTATGATTTTTTAAAAATAGTTTTTTGAATTTTTCTTCAAAGTATTTTTTTGAAAAAGAGTAGGAGATATTTTTTCCTAAAAGTCCAAAAATGTGTGCTTGTTCCATAGAGTAAAGTTAAAAAAAAGACCGAAGTTTTCTTCGGTCTTTAATATGATTCTTTTCAATATTATTCAACAATAAATTTAGTTGAAGCTGTTGAGGATTTTAGAATGTAGATTCCTTTTGGAAGCTTGTTCAGGTTCAATTTTTGTTTGTTTTTAACTTGGTTGAAGTTTTGAACTTTTTGTCCGTTAAGGTTATAGATTTCTATATTGTCAACATTTTTAATTCCTTCCACAAAGATTTCATGGTTTTTAACAGGATTAGGATAAACTTTGATTTTGTTATCTGCGTTTTTTACTTCATCTGTTGCCATTTTTGTATAACAAGTCCAAGACAGGTTGTCTAGAGATACACGGTTGTTGGCAGATAGGTTTTGATCAATAATTTCGATTTCTATATTTCCTTCGATATTGATGTTAGAAATGGTGAAGGTTTTGGCATCTTTAGAATAAGCAATTGTCCCAACATTTTGACCATTAACCAATACGTTGAGTGTCCCTGCTTTGTCTGTATCGAAAGGTAGTTTGGTTCTCAAAGAAAGACTTCCGATTCCACCAGAAATTCCTGTAGCTTTTAATGCACCAGCGTTAGTACCACCAGTTTTAATACAGATAGCTTTGTTGTTGTCGCCATCAATATAGATTTGTTTATCTGTTCTGGCATTTGTCGCTTCATAAATAACACCATTGGTTGACCATTCTCTCAAAGAGTATGATGATGCTGGCGGTTGACTAGGAACTGGGATATTGTCAAAAGTTTCTGTACCACAAGTTGCTCCAGTGTTGCCGCCATCGCCGTCACCATTACCAGAAGACTTCGTTGTTGTCAAGTCAATAGTATTGCTGTTTCCGGAAATGTTGCCAGCAGCATCTTTGGCTTTTACATAAAATGAATATGCTGTTTCTGGTGTAAGACCAGTAATATTCGCGCTGTTGGTTGTTGTATTTTGTTTGAGTTGATTATTCATGTATACATCGTAGCTCGCAACAGCAAAATTGTCGGTTGAAGCTGTCCATGCCAATGTAGCAGAGGTAGCTGTAACATTAGAATAATTAAGATTGGTTGGTGTAGATGGTGCTTGTGTGTCTGTAGTGCCACCACCATTGAAAGAGTCTGGCCAAGTGTTTTGTGCCGCTTGTCCACCCCAAATAACAGTTGCTAAATAAGGATTGTCAATGAAAGGGTTTCTGTTACCTTGTTTGTTAGCAACGATATTGTTTCTTTGTATTTCAAAATTTGAAATAGGATCTTCTACGTTCCATTTTAATAAGATATCTGGGAAGTCGGAAGCAATGGTACTTGGTCCATAAGTGATGTTCAAAGGTTTACATCTGTCTTTGTAACGCACATACATGTACATAAGAATTCTAGCAACATCGCCTTTCCATTCGTCGCCAGGATACCATCCACCACGACTTGTTTTTTGAGCCATTGCACCTATTCCATCGTCGAAAAGAAGACTTCCTCTTGTGCTGTTTAAGCTAATATCTGCTGGTCTCAAGTGGTGACCATCAGCGCCAGGTCCAGATGTTCCTAAGTTGGGCGTTCCTTTCGATTTTGCATAGACATGCTCTCTGTTCCAAGAACCGCCAATGCTTCTACTTCTTTGGTGCGTGCCCGAGCTTTGGGAACCGTAGATTAATAATAAATTACCAGCTACATCAGGATCTACATCGCTGGTTTTCATAAGTTCTTTAAGCTGAGAATAAGAAATTGTTGTAGTATGTGTGTTAGTAATTGTTGCAGCCAACTGGTTTTTTAATTGATTTCCTGTTAGCTGTAAGTTGACCTGGTTGTAATATGCAGGTGCTGACTGGGCATTTATTACAAATGAGATAATAGATGCTAAAAATGATAACTTTAGTTTCATAGATTTATATTTCTATTTTAGTTCTGTGGTTGCAGCAATGTGCTGATTTATTAATATTTTAAAATTGTTATTAAATAATGTTTTTTCAATAGGTTTTAGAAATTCAAAAAAATAATTGTCATCAAAACGATAAAGCTTGGCTTGTAAGATGTCTTTCTCTGGGTGTTTTTCAATCTCAATATCAATGGGAAAATCAATTGGATCATCGATTTGCCATTTTAAAAATATTTGAGGCAAGCTTATCACTTTTGCGAATAATCCTGGATGCTGATTGCCAGCGCCTGCGAAAATTCGGTTGTCCTTTTTGTCGATTGCGATGACAAAAAGAGGATTAGGTGATCCGCCATATTGATTAACGCCTTTTCTTTGACCAATTTTGAAATGCTCAATCCCGTCATGCCCTCCAATGAGAATTCCGTCAAATAACGAATACATCGGATGTGTTGAAAGCCATAACAGTTCCTCTTTTTTCGAAGCGAACGCTGGTGTCGGCTGCGAGTAGAGTAGAGAAGAAGCAGGTATTTCGACAATTTGACCTTTGTTAGCCATTATTTCATTAATATTCTTTAATTATATTTTATCTTAGAAAAGAAAAGGGCACCAAATGTAAACATTATTTTTCACATGTAAAGCACAGGTTGTTAGTGTTTTTCGATAATTAAAACGGATTAATTACTTATATTTTATTAAATGGCAAAAAAGCTTTAGTTTTACTAAACAATTGTTTGAAATTTTCATAAAAAAAGCATTCAGAATTTTCTGAATGCTTTCAAAAAAAATATTTTTATAAAGAATTATTCGATAATGAATTTTGTGTTTAATTCTCTGGTTTTTAAGATATAAATCCCTTTTGGTAGATTGTTAAGTTGAATGGTATTTCCATTTTTAAATGGTTGCACAATCTCTTGAACTCTTTGTCCTACCATGTTATAGATCCATGCTTTGTCATATTGTTTAAGGTCGTTGCCTTGTACGGTGATAGAACCGCCTGATTTTGCAGGATTTGGATAGATTTTATAGTTCTTAGAGAATCCAGTGTCCTCTACGGCTAGTGGAGAAAGTCCCCAAGTTCTGGTTACGAATTCTGGATTATCGATGTATGGATTTCTGTTTTTTTGGTAGATGTAGGTTGCGTTGTTACGATCGATTTCTATTTGTGAAACCGGATCTTGCTGATGCCACAGTAGAAGCGTGTTAAGCTCCCAAGTTTGTAATCCAGGGAATTTTGTTTTCGATAAAATTTGATTGTCTTTAAAACCGGATAATTTGTCTTCATAACGCGTTGCGAAATACAACACCATTCTAGCGACATCTCCTTTGAATTCATTAATCGGTTCTGCGGCAGAACCTGAATAACCTGGAGAACTAGAAGAGCCAACTTTAGTTCCGTTTTTGGAAGTGAAGGTGGGCGAGTTTACTTTTGCAAAAGGAAAATTGCTACGCATGCCATTCACTTTTCCATCTGTTGGACGGATGTGGTGCATGTCAGAAACCATTGGAGAATTTTCACTGAAAATACTTTGTGGTATTATGTGTTCTCTATTATAACAGTTGTTTTCTACAGAATAGCTTCCGCATTTTCTTTGACCATGTATGTAGTTGTAAGGGTCTGGACCATTTGGATTTTCAGAATAAATATCTAAAACAGTTCCGTCATTTTCGTAACCTGGTGTAGAATATTTGTCTGTATCTGTAGATGGATAACCATTGTATAGATTGTCATAACTTTTTGTTATGTAACCAGCGCTGATGATTTGGCTAAGCTTAGTTTTCAAAGCGGCGCCTGATAAATCATCAGTCCCGTTGTAGTATCCTGCAGGGATTTGAGCTGATACAAATCCAAATGCAGCTAGTCCTAGTAAAATAGAAAGTTTTTTCATACCTTAAAAATTGGGCGGTAAAGGTACAGATTAATTTTATAGAATAAACTTAAAATAAACTTAAAATTTGGAATTCTTCTAGCTTTTTAATTTTCTAGAGAAGATATATGCTATTAAAATACCGAAAAATAAGCCTACAGCACCGACAACCAAATAGTTAATTGCGGTAATTCTCACGGGGAATGGTAGGTTTTCTCCCGCCATGAAGAAGTTGGTTTGTATCTGGAAATAACACAAAATGCTACCGATTATTAAACCTAAAGCCACACCAATAACAACAATTAAAAGCCCTGTGTTAAAATAAGTTTTATTCAAATCTTTTTGGGTAAAACCTAAAGATCGCAAAGTTCTCGCTTGTGGTGTTTTGTCGAGTTGTAGAATAATAACTGCACCCGCCAAATTGAAAGTGGTGATGAAAATAACCAAAGAAAAAATTAAATAAATCATTAACTTCTCAGTATTAATCATTTTCCAAAAGGCTGCATTTTCCTCAGATTTGGTTTTTATTTCGACATTATTATTAAGTTGTTTTAATAATTCAGATTTTACATTATCGGCAGAATCAGAATTTTTAAGTTTAATAACAACTTGATAAGCTGCATTTTTTGGAAGATTCAGAAGTTGTTGTGTAAGTTCTATAGGCGCCAAAATGTAGTTGTTGAGCTGGTCATTACTAGGAAAAACACCAGTAACATAGATTTCTTTTCGGTTAAAAATGTCATCCTCTTGTTGGATAATACCTTTTCCCGCCTTTGGCATATAGACGGTCGCGAAATCCTGTGAAGAATTAACAGGGATTGCCAATCGGTTATCGAGTTGACTTTCCATCAAGACTTCATTGGAAAATTCAAAACTAGGATAAGCACCGTAGATGACAGATTTGTTAATCGGATTTACAGAAATGTACGCCGAGTCAACACCGCGTAAATAAGCAATTTCTCCATTGTCTTTGTAAATGATATAGACTTTCTCTTCTATAACTTTGGAAAAGCTGTCTACATTTTTATTCTTTTTCAGAATATTCTGGATATTCTCAATATTAGTGAGTGTTTTTCCGTCTTTACTTTTTATGGTGAGATCAGCATGTAGGTTTGCGATCATATCACGATTGATATCCTCCAGTCCAGAAAATACAGACACGATGACAAACATCGAGGCAATCGCCACCATCATTGCAAATGCAGCCAACCATGTGATAAAGGTTACCGCATGACTTCCTTTTTTGGCAGTTATGTAACGGGACGCGATATAAAACGGATTGTTTCTCACCAATTACAGAATAGGATTGTCACCTTCACCTTTTAGTTCTTTTTCAATGCGCTCCACATCGTCCAAAGTAGTGTCAATATAAAATGCTAAATCTGGGATAATTCGGACTTGCTTTGCCATTTTTTGACCAAGATAATTGCGATATTGGGCTTTGTTAGCTTCAATTTCTTTCATAATCGGCTTACGCAATTCAGTTGGGAAAATGCTTAAATGTATTTTTGCAATCCCCAAATCTGGCGTTACTTTAACATCGCTTACACTCACCAAAAAATTTTGAGCGCTTTCTGCAGCTTGCTTTCTGAACAATTCTGCGAAATCCTCCTGTATAATTTGTGCGACTTTTCTTTGTCTATTACTTTCGTTCATGGCGCAAATTTAATACTTTTGTTTGATATAATTTGGGCGTGCCCCTTTGTTTTTCCAAAGCTTCGGCCAATAGCAAAACAAGCGGGTCGGTCTTCGTGCAGTCGCTTTTTTATCCAGTGGCTTCCGCTTCGCTCCGTCACTGGATAAAAAGAGCTCCGACAATGCACTACGCCCTCACGCAACTCAAAAAAAGAAATTAAAATGAAAATAGAACATTTAGGTATCGCAGTCAAATCATTAGGCATGTCCGAGGATTTGTTTTCAAAACTCTTAGGAAAAGAGAACTACAAGCAAGAATCTGTAGAGCGCGAAGGCGTTGTAACATCTTTCTACGAAGTAGGAGAAAGCAAAATCGAACTTCTAGAAGCTACTAATCCAGAAAGTCCCATTTCAAAATTTATTGAAAAGAAAGGCGAGGGCATTCATCACATCGCTTTTGGCGTAGAAAATATCTATGCAGAAATCGAAAGATTGAAAAAATCGGGTTTTGTATTTATTTCTGATGAACCCAAGGATGGCGCTGATAATAAATTAGTTGTATTCTTGCATCCCAAATCGACCAATGGTGTTTTGGTAGAATTATGTCAAGAAAAGCCATAAAAAGTTTGGTTGGGAAATAAATTTTATTATTTTTGCACTCACAAAATTTAACCAAATTTTGAGGTCCTATAGCTCAGTTGGTTAGAGCACCTGACTCATAATCAGTAGCCCGAAGACATTTTGAAGGGAAAAACGAGGTTGAAAAAAGTAGAAACAAATTTTTAGAATTTTTTAGATATAAAAATTCATAAGGCCCTATAACTCAGTTGGTTAGAGTAGATGACTCATAATCATCAAGTCCTTGGTTCGAGCCCAAGTGGGGCCACTTTTTAAGGGATTTTGCAGCAATGTAAAATCCCTTCTTTTTTATTTTGACGAACATTTGACGAACATTTGAATTTTATTTCTCCATATATTAGCATTTAATACTTTAGTAAAAAAAATGGACACCTTTTATTTAGTTGTTTATATAGTCGTTTTAATCCTTAACATAATTTTCCCATTATATTTATTAGGTAGAATGTGGTTTGCGCTAAGTCCATTTGTCATTAATCTATATTTTTCAGAGAAGAAGAGTTGGTATAATGACTGGAATAGCACTCGTTTTATTATTGTATTTACATTATTCGTAATTTCATTAGGGATTTCTTTTTTGTGGGGTTTACCCCTTTTAGAAAAAATCAAATTTGGAGATATTGATATTACATCGATTTTTTTCTACATTTTTTTACAGAGTTTGTGCTTCGTTCTTTTAGAAGGAAAGATGGATCATTCTTTCAAACCATATGCTGCCTATAAAAAGTTTCATAAAGAAAAATATGCCGAGCGTTTTGTTTTCACAAAGAAAATTGGAACAAAAGAGACTATCTTGCTACAATCCAAAAAGATTACGGAAGAAATAAAAAACTCAAAACAAAGTTTATCAGAGGAAATACTTCAACATAAAAACGTCAGTGAAGAAATTCATCATTTGGCTACCGAAAACAATCAACTATTAAAAACTTCAGATTTCAATTTTGAAATTCGGAATACTGCTAATTTGATTTTGGCGGATGTGATGGAAGATTATTTTATTAGCAAAGATTCTGAGGAAAATCTCTCAAATTTTTTGCTTAGAAAAAGAAAGAGTGGTAAAATAATCTTTACAAAAACTGCAAGAAATGGCGTGAGTGTTCAACCAATTTTAGACTTCTTTTCAAAATATACAGATTTGATTGAAAAGTGCAAGAACGAAGAAATTAATGAAGAAAAAATAACTACACAAGTGGAAGCCATAAAAATCATCAATGAAATTGTTTTGGCAAATGATAAGCACGGAAATCCTGTAGAAATTCCAATAAATAGCAAAAACTTTTCAAAATACCTTTCTTAGTTGAGTTTTTTGTTGAAAATTTCATCAAAATTCATTCGTGCTCAAAAATTTCTCATAAATTATCTTGCTGATTATCAGTTTTATAAACACGACATTTTTTCGTGTTTAGTTCAAACCATTCTAAAACATCATAAAGAATAAATTGCTCCTATAAGTTCAATTCTTTATTTTACTTTATTTTACAAAAAACTTTTTTAGTCGCTTTTAGGTGGCGTTTCCTTCCTAGAATATCTTGGTCACAACAAAATTCAACAATATGAAAGACCAAGAAAGACTACAGTTACTTGAAACTCAAGTTTCAGTCCTAGTTAATTCCCAAAAGGAATTTACATCCAAAGCGCTACAACTTCTAGCTCTTAGTGCAAAGACCATTTACTCCAAAGAAGAAGCCGCATTGTTTCTAAATCTTGACCCCGATTATCTCTATCAATTGAAGTTTCACGGAAAGTTGAAAGCGTATAAAAAGAAAGGGCAAAAGAAAATTTATTTCCGGAAAGAAGATTTGGAAGAATATCTCATTTCCAATAGTGCATCGGAGGATATCGAAGATAGTAATGACTACGATGATTTTGAGGGAGATATTTTAGAAAAGTGGAAAAAATAATTGATTATGAATTCGGAAGAAGAACTTTATCAAAGCAGCAAAGGTTCGGTCACGGTTTTCGACAAAATAATCAAGTACATCGGAAAGAAATACCACCTCCGCTTCAACGAAATCGCTTTGGAATTCGAGATAAAGACAGAGAATGGCGATTGGAAGGTGTTGAACTTAAACTCTCTGTACATCGAACTCACACAAGCAGGAATCAACATTGCCTTCAACAAACTTGAAATACTGATGCGAAGCCATTTGATTACGGTATTCAATCCATTTGAGAACTATTTTCAGAACCTTGAAAAATGGGATGGTGAAAACCATATCCAAAGATTGACGGGTTTTGTCAAAACTACGGATACAGAACCCTTCCAAATCCATTTTGAAAAATGGCTGACAAGGTCAGTTTTCTGCGCTTTGAAAAGAGGATACATCAACAAACAATGCTTCGTGCTTTACAACACCAAACAAAACAGTGGAAAGACAAGTTTTTTGAGGTTTCTGATTCCGCCAAGTTTGGAGAAATACTACACCGAAGATATTGGCGTGGACAAAGACGGACTGATTGCGCTCTGTAAAAACTTCATCATCAATATCGACGAACTTTCGGTGATGTCCAAAACGGATGTCAATATTTTGAAGGCATTTATTTCCAAAAACACGGTAAATGCAAGATTGCCTTACGACAGAAAATCGTCTTTGATGCACAGAACTTCGTCTTTCTGCGGTTCAACCAACCGTTCCGATTTCTTGACCGATGAAACAGGAAGTGTGCGATGGATCATTTTTGAAGTTTTGGAAATTGATTTTGGTTATTCAAAGGAAATCAACATCAACCAAGTTTGGGCTCAAGCTTATTATAATGCTTTTGAAAGAAAAAATTACAATCCCGAACTCACTGCAGAAGACCTTATCGAAAATGAAAAACGAAACGAGAAATTCAAGCAGGTCAGTTTGGAGCAGGAAATCCTCATCACCCATTTTGAAAAATCCGAAAACAAAAACGACTTCTTGACCGCAACAGAGATTATGCTCGCAATGAGCAATGCTTTGGGAGTGAGAATGAACAATGTCAAAATCGGAAAAGCATTGACCGCCTTAAACTTTGAAAGGATAAAGCATTCTAAAAAGCAGGTTTATGGCTATTTAATCAAGCGAAAAATTGAGGACGAAAAAAACGAATAGAAAATAATTAGAAATCCACTTACCTAATTACCTCTTTACCTAAAATCCTTTGAAACCATTATGAATAAACACTTTTATAATGGGTAAGAATGGTTGATTTGACTTACCTAAAGTTACCTAAATGTAAAAGATTAATAAGTAGAAAATATTTAAAAACAGCAGGTAAAAAGGTAAGTCGAGGTAAGTCAAGAAAAGCACTCTCAACACTTTCTGCCAAAGGCTTAGGTAAGAAGGTAGGTAAAAACACCAAAAAACTTTATAAAACAAAACACAAAAACCCCAACATTATGAATTGCAAACAAGCCAACGAAAATATCAGCATCAGGGAAATCTTGGAAAGTTTTTCTCTTTTCCCGAGCAAAGACAGCCGCAAAAGCGCATTTTATTACGCCTTCGACCGAAAAGAAAGAACACCGAGTCTAGTTGTAAACTTCAACCAAAACAGCGCTTTCGATTTCGGAACAGGAATGAAATACGATAATGTTTCCTTGGTTCAAGGCATCAAAAAATGTTCAGTTTCCGAAGCGTTGGAATATCTTAAGAGATTTGATTATTCACTTCCGACTAAAGAGGAAATAGAAACAAATAATTTCAAACCAAAATCAGGATATCAGATTTTCGAAATCAAGGAAGTTGAACATCCAAGTTTGATTGACTATTTAAAATCAAGAAAACTCGATTCACTGAAATCAGAACTCAAAGAAATTCATTATGAACTCAACGGAAAAAATTATTTCGGTTTGGGCTTCAAAAATGATTCGGACGGATATGAAATCAGGAATCCATACATCAAACTTTGTTTGGGTAAAAAAGACCTCACTTCGATAAATAATCAATCCAATATGTTAAGAATTTTTGAAGGATTTGCAGATTATCTGTCGTTCAAAATTTTGGAAAAATCACTCGAAAAAGAACCGTCCGATTACATCATATTGAATTCCGTCACGATGATTTCAAAGGTCAAAAATCAACTCGAAAATTATCAAAATACTGAACTCTTTTTGGACAATGACAGGACGGGAGATTCCGTAACCGAAATCCTCAAAAAACAAAATTTCAATGTTTGGGACGAAAGGATATTATTCAAAAATCATAAAGACTTAAACGAGTTTTTAATCAATGGAAACCTGCGTAAAAGAGATACAGGTGGGATGCTCAAAATAGATAAAGGTGTCGAAAATGAAGAGTTGCGTAAAATAACTACACGGAAAATCGGCAGATAGTTAGTGCAAAAAGTACCCAATGTTTACAATAAGCGTGTCCGCTCATCGTAAAATTGGAACATTTTGGTTTTCTCCTATCGTCGAAAACTTTAAAACAGAACGCAGATTTAGAAAAAATTCAGACAAAATTTCACTAAAAAAATCAAACAAAATTCAAAAAATATTAACGGCAAAAAATAGAAATTTTTGCTTCAGAAAAGAAAAAACATCAAATGGAAAATGATCAATTAAGACAATTTGTACAACAAATTTCAAGAGAACAGGAAAAGAAAATTGCACAAGAAAAACGAAGAAATTACTTCAAAGAAATTGGCAGAAAAGGAGGTTTGAAAAAGAAGACTTCTAACCAATTTACGAGAGTGGTTTCAACAAGATTAACGCAGAAAGAATTTGATGAAGCCATACAAGAAGCGAAGCGATACAATCTCAAATTTTCAAAATATACCCGAATAAAAATCACAAACGGAGAACTTAGAATTAATGAATTTAAAGAACATGAAACTTTGCTTGACTATGGAAATAATTTCATCAGAATCAAAAATATGTTTCGGCGTAGTGAATTTTCGCAATTGGACCACACCAAAGTGATTTTAAGAGAGGTTGAGATCGTGACAAAACTAATCCACGATTATCTCTACAACAAAATGAACGCTAGAACAGAAGGGGACTTCCGAGAAGATGAATAACAGTGCCACGACAAGACGAATTTCCAAAATCGCGGTGGAATATAATGGAAACGATAGAGGAACTGCGGAAATGGTTTATTGCAATAATCTTTTGAGCGAGGATCCCGAAATACAATTCAAGGAAATGAAAGCAGTCGCCAACAGAAATAAAAATGTAAAAAATTGGGCATTAACAGGATATATCTCTCCGGAGAAATCTATTGGCGATAAGCTGACAAATGAAGAACTGACTGATTTAGCCTTGAGAGCATTAAAAAAAGTCGGAGTTACGGATGATAATCAAATTCGTTTGGATATTCATTCTTCCACGAAGCAAAAGCACATTCACTTCATTGTAAACCGAGTGAACACTTTTGGCGAGAACACGATTACCGCACACAAAATCGGAGAAAACTTTGGTAAAGCAGTCCGAGAAGTTTGTCAGAAACTGAATCTGAAAACAGATATCGAGATTGGAAAAGAGAAGAAACAGATGATGTATTATGCTTTGACAAACTCTTTGAAATACGCTAAAAACTTCGATGATCTTGTAATGAAAATGCATCTAAAAGGTTATCGAGTAACTCTTTCACAAAATGTGAAAGACGGAATTTCGGGAATGCGGATTGTGCGATATGAAGACATCAACTACCAAACCGAACGACAATACAAACCCGGCTATAAACTTTCAGAAATTACCAACAAACTGAAAATTGCAGATATCAAGACAACTTTGAATTCCAACTTCGAGAGGGCTGAACATATTCAAACCTTGCTTGAGCAAATGCGAGAAAATGAAGAAACGGAAATTTCAAGAACCAATATCTCCAAAGAGATTGGAAAAACGGTTGATGAGTTTTTAAAACCAACGTACACCGCTCCCGACGATGAATTATTAAAACGAAAAAAACGAAAATTTAGATAAAATGGAACATCAAAACACAGCACCAAACGAACCACAAATCGATATTTATGAACTGCTGAAAAAGGTGGTTGAAACAAATGAAGAAAGCATTAAATCTGCTAATCAAGCAGAGACAATTCATTTAGAAGCACGTAATTTTTATCAATCTGCACAAAATGCGATTATTGGTTCAACCAATATGATGCAGAAAGCGATTCAGTTTGTTAGAACAGAACTTGATTCTATTTGGGATTACAAAACTTCAATTCCTGAAAGCATTCCTGCGCATTTGTCGGAAACCACGCTCAGCTTTTTTGAAAGAATTGAAAAACTTGTAAAATTTATTTTTTCTAGAAGCCTCGCTATTTTGTCTTTAGCAGTGATAATTTTGTTTGGGACTGGACATTTTTCTTTCAAATGGTATTCCGAAAGCATTAGAGCCAAAAGTGAAATTCGGCAGGAGATTTTGGATGAAATCAAGAGAGATGGAAAAGCGATTTTCGAAATTGAAGACTACAATCAACTCAAATATAATACAGATTTGATGAACAAATGGATGAAGAAAAATCAGAAAGATGGCGAGAAATTTTTGAGGTTTAAAGAAGGGTATGAAAGTAAATAACTTCGCCAAAGTTTTATTATCTTTACAAAACATTGACGCACTGCTAAGCTTGGCAACGAGTATTGAATGAGAACAATAGTTCTCATTCTTTTTTTGCTTTAATTTAAGTATTAGAATTCCCCATAATCATTTTGTTTTATTTGATTTTCCTCTTTTTTCTTTCGTTAGCAATTTGTAATTTTGAGATTTTGAGCATTTTTATGAACTAAAAAATACAAATTTTGCCCAAAAAATCATTTGATAATCTAAGAATAAAAATATAGTTGCATATGAATAGAGAATTATGGGTTATAGCATTAGCCTCATCATTTATTATTGGCTTTGCTATTTATTACGAAACAATAATTTCTAGAACAAAGGATCCATCCTCCCGTAAGAATATGGGGAACAAATTGGTGGCGCGATCCGAAGGAAGAAACTGATAAGCTAGTAAGTTTTATTGAAGAGAAAAGAAAACCTATTGTTGGTGACCTATACTCCGATTTGGATAGTAAAATCTACGCTTTCACTGATGATATAGAAATCTCAACGATTGAGATAATCCCTGAAGAACTTAAATCTGAAGAAACTCAGGAGGAAATTGAAGAGCTTTTTGAAAACGAAGAAATTGAAATTAGCGAAGAGCCGCTTATCAAAGTAGAAATGGGTTCTGAAGTTAAAATAAAATACTTACGGGATAATTCCATCAAAAACGTTAAATTAGTTCCAAAAGCTGACGAATCACTTTCTCAATCGGATAATCCTATGAGGGTATCTCCATTAAATCCATTAGGAAAAGCCATTTGGCATAAATCCAAAGGTGAGACATGTAAATTTGAGGATAGAGATTTTTTTGTAGAAATTTTGGAAGTTATTTAATGTAAATTCAAACGAATAAATGAACTACATTGTTTTAGACACCAATATTTTCATTCATTTTAGAGATTTTGACCAAATTAATTGGTCTGAATTAGTTGGTAATAATCAAGATTATATCATTCTTATACCACCAACTGTTATTGATGAATTGGATAGACATAAATATAACAAGAATCAAAAAATTTCAAAAAGAGCTAAGAGAATTCTTCCAAAAATTGAAGATTATACGAATACTCCGGATGATTCTCTTCAATTGAAATTACTGAACAGTAGACCAAAGGATGAAACTTTCAATGCCAATCAGTTAAATCGAGGTGATCAAGACGATTGTATTTTGGCTTCAATAATCGAATTTAGACAAAGCATCACTGAAAATGATAATTTGATTTATTTTACTTATGATACAGGTCCAAGACTTAAAGCTAAGACCTTATCAATTAATTGTATGAAAATCAGCGAGCAATATTTATTACCACATGAACCTGATGAAAATGAAATCAAAAACAAAGAGTTGCTAAAAGAACTGAATACATTTAAAAATAAAGCGCCTAAAGTTGTTTTAGAATTTGTTGAAAGTAATGATCTTCTTAAGCCAGAACAAAAGAAGCCAATTAAAAGCAAGGATGAGTTTGTTAAACATTTCATAGATGAAGTAAAGGAAGAATATCCTTATCTAGTAAAGATAGACCATGAAGAAAATAACTTGAGTAATATCTTAAGAGCAGCGAGTTTTTATGGACTCTCTGATGATCAAATTAAAAGATATAATTCGGAACTAAACCTTTTCTTTGAGAAATTCAGTAAATATTATAATTCAGTTTATGAGAATCTATCCTATCTGAACGACTGCATAAAAATAAAACTATTGTTAAAAAATGAAGGAACAGCCCCTGCAGAAGATATTGACTTGCAACTTCATTTCCCTGATGGATTTGAGTTACATAATATTAAGAAATTACCGAAAGTTTTAAAACAACCCGAACCTCCTTATAAGCCTAAACACAGGTTTGACTTTCAAAATACCAGTAATTTTTTTCCATCATTCCCTCATGTCAATACTGTACCAGAAGTAAATGTGGATCTTAGTGCGGCGCAAATAAAAAAAACAAATAGTTATAATGTTGATTTTCATCTTCGAAGTTTAAAACACAATCAAACATATGAATTTGAAACACTTTATCTTAAATATGAAAATCGAGATTTGGCAGAAAATTTCAGAATTGATTACAAAATTATGATTGCTAATTACCCGAATATTATTAATAATAAGTTGAATGTTGTAGTGAAATAGAAATTTTACAGTTTTGAGACTAAAAGTCGCAGTCCATTTCCTAAATTTCACTCTTTTTCCCTATTTTTGAAAGATTACGAAAAACTGAAATGACAACTCAACAATACATTGAATCAATTAACCAAAGATTCAAACTAGGAAATGCAACCGAACATACATTTAGAGGGGATTTAGCACAATTAATTGAGACGTTGGTTCCAGAAATTGTAGCGACCAACGAACCAAAACGCCAAAAGTGCGGAGCGCCTGATTATATTCTTACAAGAAAAGATATTCCTGTCGGATTTATTGAAGCAAAAGATATTGGCGACGGTGATTTAGATGGGAAAAAGAAAACTGGAAATAAAGAACAGTTCGACCGTTACAAAGCTTCTTTAGAAAATCTCATTTTCACGGATTATATTAATTTTCATTTGTATAGAAATGGTGAATTTATCACCAAAATTTCTATTGCGGAAGTTGTTGGAAATCAGATAAAGCCAATTCCAGAAAATTTTTCAAGTTTTGAAAATCTGCTCAAGGATTTTACGGTGTATGTTGGACAAACCATAAAAAGTCCTAAAAAGCTTGCCGAAATGATGGCAGGAAAAGCACGATTATTAGCAGATATAATTTCAAATGCGTTGATAAGTGATGAAGAAAGCAGAAGTAATTCTACTTTGCACGACCAGATGGAGGCATTTAAGGAAATCTTGATTCACGATATTACACCCAAAGGATTTGCGGATGTTTATGCACAAACAATTGCTTACGGAATGTTTGCTGCAAGACTGCATGACGCTTCTTTAACAACTTTTAGCCGTCAGGAAGCTGCTGAACTAATTCCCAAATCAAATCCTTTTTTGCGAAAACTTTTCGGATACATTGCTGGTCCCGATTTGGACGACAGAATTAGGTGGATTGTAGATAGTTTGGTAGATATATTCTTGGCTTGTAATGTTGAAGATATTCTAAAAGACTACGGAAAATCAACAAAAATGGAAAATCCAATTATCCATTTTTACGAAACGTTCTTAAGTGAGTATGACCCGAAGTTAAGGAAATCAAGAGGTGTTTGGTATACTCCTGCTCCAGTGGTTAATTTTATTGTGAGAGCTGTTGATGACATTTTGAAATCTGAATTTGGATTACCTCAAGGTTTAGCAGATACAAGTAAAACAAAAGTCACGCTCGATACTCAAAATTTCAATAAAAAGAAACAGAAATACGACACAGTTGAACATGAAGTTCACAAGGTTCAGATTCTCGACCCAGCAACAGGAACAGGAACTTTTTTAGCAGAAGTAATTCAACATGTTCACCAAAAATTTGTTGGACAACAGGGAATTTGGAGCAATTATGTTGAAAAACAACTCATTCCTCGATTAAATGGTTTCGAATTATTGATGGCGAGTTATGCTATGGCGCATCTACAATTGGATTTACTGTTAAAAGACACAGGCTATAAAGCAACTACTGATGAACGATTGAGAGTTTACTTGACCAATAGTTTAGAAGAAAGCCATCCCGATACCAATACCCTTTTTGCAGGTTGGTTAAGTGCCGAAGCAAACGAAGCAAATCGAATTAAGCGTGACGCACCAGTAATGGTAATTATTGGTAATCCACCATATTCTGGAGAATCTGCCAATAAAGGGGAATGGATTATGAAACTGATGGAGGACTACAAAAAAGAACCAGGAGGCAAAGAAAAACTGAAGGAAAGAAATTCCAAATTCATCAATGATGATTATGTCAAGTTTATTCGATACGGACAGCATTTCATCGAAAAGAACGGAAGTGGAATTTTAGCATTTATTAATCCGCATGGTTTTCTAGATAATCCAACTTTTAGAGGAATGAGGTGGAATCTTCTGAAAACCTATGATAAAATATACACCATTGATTTACACGGTAATGCGAAGAAAAAAGAAACTTCTCCTGATGGAAGCGTAGATATGAATGTGTTTGACATTGAACAGGGAGTTTCCATCAACTTTTTTATAAAGACAGGAAGGAAAGAGCGAAATGAATTGGGGCAAATATTTCATGCTGATTTATACGGAAAGAGAGATGTGAAATATGATTTTCTGATGGACAACAATTTGAAGTCCGTTCTTTTTAATTCTGTCATTCCTTTGGCAAATAGTTATGTTTTTAAACAAATAGACGAAACTCCTTTTAAGAAATACGATGCAGGAATAAACCCAACCGAATTGTTTAAGATTAATGTGATGGGTTTTCAAACGCATAGAGACCATTTTGCTATTGATTTCGACAAGCAGAACATAAAAAAGAGAGCATTGGATTTAAGAAACCAAAGCCTTACGAATGATGAAATTTGCACTAAATATTCAATTAAGGATAATCGGGATTGGAAATTAGAAAAAGCCCGAAAAGAGATTCAATCAGATCATAATTGGGCGGATAAAATAATTAATTGTGGATACAGACCATTTGATAATCGTCCATGCTACTTTAGTTATGTTACAATGGATTATCCTCGTAAAGAACTTTTAAACAACTTTCTAAATCAAGAAAATCTATTAATCGGCATTGGAAGACAAGGACTTGCAGTGGGTAATATAGAATGGTGTTTAGCAACCGTATCTAGAAATCCAACTGATGCAAATATGTTTAGACGAGGTGGCGTTAATTTATTTCCACTATACTTATACCCTGAAACAAAAGGACAGATTTCCGACGAAACTTCAGAAAGAGTTCCCAATCTAAACATGGAAATTATTAATAAAATTGCAAATAGTCTTGGATTATACTTCGCACCGGAACGACCAAATTATTCTGAACAAACAGAAGAGACCAATCAATTTTATCCTGAAGATATTCTAGATTACATTTATGCTGTTCTTCATTCGCCGTCATACCGCGAGAAGTACAAAGAATTTTTGAATATTGATTTTCCGAGAATTCCATATCCAACCGATAAGAAATCTTTTTGGATATTAGTAGAATTAGGAAAACAGATAAGGGAAATTCATCTGCTCGAAAGTCCAAATGTAGAGCAATTTATTACACAATATCCCATAGATGGAGATAATGTTGTTGAAAAATCTATGTATAAAAACGGAAATGTTTATATCAACGCAAATCAATATTTCGCCAACGTTCCCGAAATTGCTTGGAATTTTTACATAGGAGGTTATCAACCCGCACAAAAATGGCTGAAAGACCGAAAAGGAAGAGCCTTAGATTTTGAAGACATACTGCATTATCAAAAAATTATTGTGGCTTTGACGGATACGGATAGGTTGATGATGGAGGTGGATAATGTAGTTGAAGGTTTTCTTAATTAAAAGTTTTTACCAGAAAAATGATTACGAATCGACCGGAATTCCTAATTAGGAACTTGCCTCACTATAAAAATTTCCCAAAAAGGAAAAGCCTTAAAGTAGATTTAAGTAATCTTCCTTTACTGTTGAATCTTGACTTTAATTATTTGGATGGTATTCAGCCAATTACAAAATCAAGAATAAATTATTTGTTAAGTCACAACGTTCCTCCGATTATTCATGCAAATCCAAGTGAAACTGAACTTGAATATTATGAAAGTATGGGAGTAAAGGAATTTCAATGCGTCAAAATCGTTCTAAATTTTTATGTAATAAAAGACATTGATGAAAATACGATTGAAGGGATTCCTTATAATGTGTCACTAATGCCAATGCTTAAAAGAGGTAAAATTGATACGTTTTCGATTGAAAATTTTAAAATTTTTGATTTGCAAAAAGTCAATGAAAACTCAAATTTGGTATATACCGAATTCAATCCATTTCAAAAGTGGAATCAAGGAATGGGCATGAGCTATGAGATCTTTGCAGAAATAGGATATAACAACTTTATTGATTCATTAGGCTTCAATTGGGGGATGTTCTTTTTGTCACCAATTTTCGATAAAAGAGACGTTCAATTACCAGAAAATGAAGATTACACTAATGAAATGAACGCAAAGTTTAGAAGATATAAAACCAATTTATATTTCAAAAACTTCAAAAATTCAGTTCCACGGAGAGTATTTGGTTGTGGATCTCCAATAGAATTATTTTTATTACAAGGTTTACATGTTAAAAATCTTACACCAAATATGCAAACAAGTATTTTTAAAACGGGTGAAATAGTTTCAAATTATTTTGATATGCAAAGAGATGAACTTTGGTTAGGTCAAGAGCGACTGATTACCGAGGTAGATCTGTATTTTCCTGAAAAAAAACTCGCAATTTTTTGTGATGGCAAAGAATTTCATGATGCTGAAAAGGATCGAAGAATTGTTAAAGAATTGGAGCAACTTGGCATTCAGAGTCTAAGATTTAGCGGAAAACAAATCACCGAAAATTTGGAAGCGGTTTTAAATTCTATTGAAAGACAATATTGACATTGATTAAATAATTAAATGATGGACACAAAAGAAGTAGGTAAATACAGAGATTTTCTATTATTTCTAATTTTCGTAATTGTTTTGACGGCACTTACTCCCTTAATTGAGAAGTTTTTCTTAGAGCATTTAGTTCATAATACTATGGATCAAGTGAAATCTACTTTTTTTCTTGATTTTATCTTAATCGTTGCGGTGATAATTTATAGTGCTCTACAGATGAATTTTTGTAATTCTGTAAAGCCAAAAGCCACAATGACTTTTGTTTTACTGCTTTTGACTGGTTTGTATACTTATGAAAGAGCGTTTAATGATTTTTTTACTTTTATAACCTTCAGATTAAGTAGCAGTATTGCGTATCTTGATACAATTTTTTTAGTTTTAATGTTTCATTTGGGAGGTTATCTAAAATTTTTGCAGACTAAGAAAACTATACAAAAACATAATCAACTATTTGAAGATGCTCCAATTTCTGATCCTGTAGATGATAAGTTAGACGGATTGTTTGATCTGGCATCTAAAAAAATAGCAAAGATTATCTCTAAAAATAGTTTTGAGACATCATTTACAATAGGCTTAAATGGAGAATGGGGAGATGGTAAAACTTCAGTCCTCAATTTTGTAAAAAATAATTTAGAGGGAGAAAATACAATTGTTTTTGACTTTAATCCATGGATGGGATATGACAAAAAAGTTTTAATAAAAGATTTTTTTAATTCCTTTTCGGATGCATTGGGTAGAGATTTATCTGATGATTTTTCAATCTATTCGGAAGAATTATTAGATAATGGGAACAGTTTGACTTTTTACCGTTTCTTTCGTAATATTTTCTATAGAAAGCAGAGTATACAAACTATTTTTGAAAAACTAAATGAAAAAATAGGTCTTGTAAATAAAAAAATTATTGTTTTTATAGATGATGTAGACCGATTGGATAAAGAGGAAATCTTTGAACTTTTAAAGTTGATTAGAAAAACCGCAAATTTTAAAAATACATTCTTCGTACTGGCATATGACCGTAATTACGTAAATGAAAGTATTAAAGGTCAGAGTGCGGAGTCCACAATAAAATATCTTGATAAAATTATTAATGTAGAAATAAATTTACCATATTTTGAGAAAAATATATTAAAAGATTATTTTCAAGAAAGTTTGCGTGAGGTTTTGCCTGCAAACGTTTCTTTTAAAATAGATAATTTCTTGAGAAGTTACGATCAAGATCCTACAATCTGGGATTTAGGATTTAGAGAAAATGACCTCTTTTTATTTTGGCTCAATAATTTTAGAGAAATAAAGAAAGTAATTAATTCCATTATTGTAAACTATGAAGGAATATATTTAAATCTAAATTTCTTAGATGTAGTTCACCTGGAAATTCTAAGATTAAAGCATCCTTATCTTTATAGACTTTTATTTACAAAGAAAGACGAACTCTTTAAAGAAGACACCAATACCGGAGTCTATTATTTTAGGCCGATAGATGAAACCAAAGCAGCGGCTAAACAATTTGCAAAATTTTTAGAGAGAAATAATAAATCGGGAATGGATAGTTCCGAAAAAGAAATTACAGTATTAGATTACTACTTGTCTGAATATGTTGAAATAAATTGTATCGACGATATTGAAAAGGAAAAGATTAATGATTTAATTCATCGCCTTTTTCCTAGATATGAAAATAATTCATTTAGTTATGATGTTGATAGCAAAATTTTGGAAGGAGAACTGTCTGTGAGATATGCCACCAAATTCGAAAGATATTTTTCTCAAACGATTTTCAGGAATAATATTGATGAAAAAACCTTTTTGGATTTTATTGAAGGAGATTCTATGCAAATAGATTCTCAAATCCATAAATGGATTGAAGAGAAAAAAATCAAAGATTTATCAACAAGACTTAACAAGATTACTCATTTCAAAAATGGAAAAGCATATGAAAACACAATAAAAGCCTCGTTGGAGATTTTGGGCAAAGACGTTAAAGGTAATCTGATTGATTTTCAGAAACTTTCCTATAAATTGATGGAATGGGAGGATGTTGCTAAATTTTACAGCAATGTTACTGATGGGAAGAACTTCTTAATATCAGTATTTGAAGAAGATTCAGGAAATATTCAAAGTAAGGCCAACCTTCTTCATGATCTCAAATTAAAAAATAGAAGAAGGGGAGAAACAATGAACAAATTCCCTCTCACAGAGGAGGAGATTTACGGAATTCAGAAAGGCTATCTTTTGAAATTTATAGGAGAAGAAACTGAATTTACCGAAGGGTTTTGGAATTTGTATTTCAAAAATGTAAAACAAAAAGATGATGGCGAAAAATATGTTGATGCTGATATTAATGAAAAAGTAAAGTCAATATTAAATTCTTGTAATTCAAAAGAAAATTTTTTACTAAGTCTGATAAATAATGTTGGATACTACGAAACCTCGATAAAGAAAGAGGGGATTAAGTTGCTATTTGGCAAATCTGAAGATTTTGAAGATTTTTTCTTTAGAGAAATTTGTTCTGATATAGTAGAAGAGTTCGCCGATTTTTATGAAAAAGTTAAAGGGAATAGTTGGAATTCTGTAGATTTTCAGTTTTCACATATTAAATTACCTCATGATTAATATAATTTGAATAAATTTAGAAAAATAAACTATGAACAAAATCAACTATAAAGCATTACAGCAGGAAGTTTTTGACTGGCTAAAATCAAAGTACGACAAAAACCACAACTTTACTTTTTCGGTAAGGCAGAAAGCAAATAAAGGTGCGGAACTGAATTATTTTATTGGAACGGAAAAATCAAAATACTTTTCCACAACGTTTTGGTTTATTCCGGTTGCATATCCCGGTTCTTCGGGGGATTTAATTAACCTTGTTTTTGATTTACGCCCAAAGTCGGGAATGGAATTTTTCATTCAGTTCAATCAGACAAAAAAACCTCACGATGAACAGAATGCTTTAGCACTTGAGTTAATCCGAAACATTAAAAAAAGGGTTGAAGGGAAGTTTGAACATATGTACATTGGTTCCGATACCAATAAAATGGAATTTTTTGGAGTGTATTCCACACCTAAATTTCAGAGTTTTGATGAAGCAAAAGAAGAACTGGAAATAATGATGAATGCAATTATTCCAATTGTTGATGAGGAAATTACTTTGCTGAAATCTCAAAATCCCGAATTTATTGCACATCGTTTTACTGCGGATGAGCAGGAGAAAATGTTCCAGAAAATGGAAGAACGATTCAATAAATATAAAATTGTAGAGCAGTTGGATGAAGAACTTGATGCTGAAGAAGAAAAAATTTTTATTTCTGCGGAAACAGAAGATTTTCGTCCTCCTTTAAACCAAATTCTGTTTGGCCCTCCCGGAACCGGGAAAACATACAGCACGATTACAAAAGCAGTCCGCATCGCAAACCCTCAATTTAATATCAATCTGGATAGATCTAAAATAAAGGAAGAATATCAAAGGTTGGTGAACGCGGGGCAGATAATGTTTACGACTTTTCATCAAAGTATGTCTTATGAAGATTTTGTTGAAGGGATAAAACCACTTGTCGAAGAAGACGAAAAAGGCGAAAAGAAAGTAATTTATGAAGTTCAGAAAGGATTATTTAGAAAAATTTGTGACCAAGCGAAAAAGCAACATTATGAGGTATCAGAAGTAATTCAGGAATACAGTTTTGAAGATGCTTATCCCCAACTTATTTCAGAGGTTTTGGAACATCTGGAAGAAAATAATCCACTTGTTTTGCCATTGCGAACTTCAGGCATGGGTATGAAGTGTGTGGATGTGTCCAGCAACGGAAATTTAATTGTCCAGCCAGCAAATACGGTATATGCCAGAGAATATACTGTTTCCTATTCAAGAGCGGAAAAACTGCAAAAAGCATTTCCGGATCTAAGCATAGTTAGAAATATCGATAAAGAATTTCGGGAAGTAATTGGAGGTTCTAATTCATCGGCATATTGGGCAGTAATAAACTATATTAATCAGAAAATTAAGCACAACAATTCGACAAAAACTGAGAATAAACTTTTACCACAAAAACCTCATGTCCTGATTATTGACGAAATAAACCGTGGCAATGTTTCGCAAATATTTGGAGAACTGATTACACTCCTCGAAGAAGATAAAAGAAAAGGAAATGACGAAGAACTTGAGGTCGTTTTAGCTTACAGTAAGGAAACATTTAGTGTTCCTGCGAATCTGCATGTTATTGGAACAATGAATACCGCTGACAGAAGTGTTGAAGCTTTGGATTCGGCATTGAGAAGGAGATTTGTGTTTGAAGAGATTGCACCAGATTACGACTTACCAGAGTTAGATTACAAGCTTTATGACTTTAAAGTAGCTGAGGTTTTAGAAAAAATAAACTTGCGAATTGAAAAATTATTAGATCAGGAACACATAATTGGTCATGCCTATTTCATAGGAAAAGATGAATCCACAATTATAGATTCTTTTTACAGAAATATTATTCCATTACTTCAAGAATATTTCTTTGGTGATTTTGGTAAGATTGGTTTGGTTTTAGGAAAAGGTTTCGTATCCCGGAAAACGCAAAATTCTGTTTTTGCTTCGTTTGATTACGATAATTCGGCACAATATGACGAAACTGAAATTTTTGAAATAACTGATTTAAGAGACAATCACGCCGGTTTTAGTGAAGCACTTCAATTGCTGATGAACTAAATTAATGAAAATAGATAATAATAGAATAGTAACTTTCGAACATTGCAAGTTAGTTTTTGACCTTTCAAACAAGGATCAAAAATTAATTCATGATGCTTTAGAAAACTATTATGGAAGTTACTCACCGTATTTCAGTTTGATAAAAAATGGCGTTCAGTTTAATTCTTTTGTTGGAGTGCTTCAGGTGGGAAAAACAACCATTGAAGTCTTGCCAAAAGCAGATTATAATAATGAAATCGTTTGGCGGAATATTCTTATTGATATGCTGAGAACTGTTTGGGGATTCAATGTTCACAGTACAGGAAATTCATCGTTAAAACTAAAAAGTAATTCCTTGCTCGATCTTTACATTGAAATTTTTATTACTGAAATTGAAACCTTACTCAGAAAGGGTTTAGTAAAAAAATATATTATAAGAGAGGATAATTGCAATGCTTTAAAAGGCTCCATTCATTTTGCAAAGCATATCACAAAAAACTGTATTCATCACGAAAAATTCTATGTTAGGAAAACAGAATACAATAAAGAACATAAAATCCATCAAATACTCTATAAAGCGGTAAAATTTCTTCCGAGGATTAATTTTAATTTAAGATTGAAAAGTAGAATTTCAAATCTTCAATTATCTTTTCCGGAAATGCAGGATATTAGAGTTAGAGAATCTGATTTTGAGCAAATTCATTATGATCGTAAGAATAATCCCTACAAAACTTCGCTTGACATAGCAAAACTGATTCTTTTGAATTATCATCCAGATGTTACCAAAGGAAAAAACGATGTTTTAGCTCTGATGTTCGATATGAACGATTTGTGGGAGCGGTTTATATTAGTTACTCTAAGAAAAAGAATGGTAAATTATACGGTATCTGCACAAATACCTAAACAATTTTGGAAACCTGAGTTTGGAAAAAATTCTACAATGCGACCGGATATCATTTTGAAAAATAATACAACACAGGAAATTGCAGTTTTAGATACCAAATGGAAAAACCTGAATGGTTACAATCCTTCTCCTGAAGATTTACGACAAATGTATGTATATCACAAATTTTATAGAGCAAAGAAAACTGCACTACTTTATCCTGGCATTGAAAGTTATACCACAAAAGGAAAATATTTTTCGTCGATTGATAAAGAGTTGCTTTCTGCAAAAGAATGTTCGGTTATTCAACTTAGAACAAATAAAAACATACAGAATTGGCAAAGTGATATTTGCTCGGAGGTCAGTAATTTTCTTAACTAGATAAGGGTATCAGGTTTAATTAATTAAATATTATATGTTGAGTCGTTCAACATGTAAATCTCTTTATGCTCTCTTCTAACTTTACTGAAAATAACGAAATTACTTTAAAAATCAAAAGTAACAGGAGCATCATATTTGAATGATTTTAGTATATTTGTAATACAATAATACTAATTAGATAGAAAAAATATAATTAAATACTATCATGATGTTATTTATTTCTCTTTCAAAAGCACACCAAAAACTCGTAGAGAATATCCGTGAAAGAAGATTGCAGATGGATCTTACTCAAGAAGGTTTAGCAGAAAGATCGGGCGTTCCTTTATCCACTTTGAGAAAATTTGAACAAACCGGAATGATTTCTTTAGAATCTTTTTTGAAAATTCTTTCTATTGTTGGTGGTTTAGAAGAGATGATTGAAGGTTTAAAGCCAGTTACACCTGTTTTTAAATCAATAGACGAAGTCTTAAAGAATGACGAAAAAACTGTCAAAAAAAGAGGAAGTAAAAAATGAAAACATCCATCAAAGAATTAAAAGTAGGATTGAATTTTGGATCAGAAATTCAAAAAGTAGGACGATTAGCAATTCGTGATGAAATCATCTATTTTGAATATGACAATTCTTTCCTTAAAAGTAATTTGGAAATTTCACCAATAAAACTTCCTTTACAACGTGGAGTAATAGAACTTCCTAGAACGCCCTTTGAAGGATTGGCAGGTGTTTTTAATGACAGCTTGCCCGACGGTTGGGGAAGATTACTTTTTGACAGGATGTTGAGAGCTGAAGGCATTTTACCGAATGAAGTTACTGCTTTAGATCGCTTAGCGTACGTTGGATTAAATGGAATGGGAGCTTTGGTTTATGAACCAGATGAAAGTCCTAACCATTACGATGAAAAAATTAACCTTGACGTTTTGGCTTCGCAAACTGAGCGAGTTTTGGAAGGCGAATCTGGAGAAGTCATAAATGAACTTTTGGCATTGAACGGATCTTCTGCCGGAGCGAGACCAAAAGCAATGATTGGTTTTGATTCAGAAAGAAAAAATATTTCGCACAGTGCAGGTGAATTGAGCGAAGGTTTTGAACATTGGATTGTGAAATTTCCGAACACCCAAGATGGAAACGATTCAGGAGCTATTGAGTATGTTTACTCGATTATGGCGGCAAATGCAGGATTAGAAATGCCTACAACACATTTATTTCCTTCACAAAAAGGAAGTGGTTATTTTGCCGTAAAAAGATTTGACAGAGATAAAAATAAGCGCTTCCACATGCACACTGTAAGCGGATTGATTCATAGTAACTTTCGGTTTCCATCTCATGATTATGAGGATTTGTTGGCTTTAACGAATGTTCTTACCAAAGATATTCGAGAGGTTGAAAAAATGTTTCGATTGGCTGTTTTCAATGTAATGGCACACAATCGAGACGACCATGCTAAAAATTTCAGCTTCTTAATGGATGAATCTGGCGAATGGAAATTGTCACCCGCATACGATCTCACATTTTCAAATGGACCAGGTGGAGAACAAAGTACGATGGTTATGGGAGAAGGACGAAATATTACTCGAACTAACCTTGAAAAATTAGGTTTGGAAGCAAAACTTTCAAAAGCATTTATAGATGAAGTCATTCAAAATACAATTGCTGCATTGGGAAATTGGAAAAATTTAGCGAAGGGAAATGGTGTTAAGATTGAAAATATTGAGTTGATTGAGAAGCGTTTTCTAATGTTTTAGATGTCCGTTAGTATGAAAATTTATAATCGCATCAATTAAATAGTCATCATTTGTCCGTTTGCTTGTTTATCTTTGACCTATAAAATTTAAACAATGGCAAAAAGAGACCAAATGTTGCGTTTGATTCATATTTCAAACTTGCTACAATCCAAGAAAAATGTAGGTGCGACTTATGATGAAGTACTTAATTACTTGGAAGAAAAACATTATTCAAATGGTTTCGATAATGATTTGGCGTTCAGTGAAAAAACATTCAAGCGTGATAGGGATTTACTTTGGGAACTTTTCGGAATTGAAATCCAATTCAAGCGATCGACCATGACTTACCAAATTGTTGAAGATGAAAACTTGGAGCAATCCAAAGGTGTTTTCGATAATTTACTGTTAGTAAACGCTTACCGACAAACCGCTGATCATTCTAAAATAATGCTTTTTGAAAAGCGTCAAGCATCTGGATTACACAATCTAGAGGGACTTATTTATGCGATTAAGAACTCGAAACTCATCAGTTTTAATTACACCAAATATTGGGATGGAATTCCTCAAAGAAAAGTCGTAGAATCTTATGCAGTGAAAGAATTCCGAAATCGCTGGTATTTGTTGGCGAATGAAAATGAAGGAAAAGGTTTTTTCATAAAAACCTACGGTTTAGATCGACTCACCGATTTGGAAATTCATAATAAAACTTTCAAAAATATTGAAACAGATATTGAAAAACTCTTTGTTAACTCATTCGGAATTGTTTCTACACCTGGTGAAACACCAAGGAAAATTGTTCTTTCATTTGATCCGTGGCAAGGAAAATTTGTAAAGTCGCTGCCAATCCATCATTCACAAAAAACATTGGTTGAAAACGACGAAGAATTTCGAATTGAATTAACATTAGTTCCCACCTACGATTTCTATCAGGAATTGCTTACACATGCGGAAAGATTGCGAATTATGGAACCGAAAAGTGTTAGGGAAGAATATTTGAAATTTCTTTCTGTGGCGCTGGAAATGAATGAAAAAGATAAGAAATTTTGAGCAAGAAAATTATGAATCTATATCTGGATGACCTTCGTTCTACTCCTGAAAATTTTGAAAGAGTTTATGACTATGATGAATTTGTAAACTTCATCAACAAAAATGGTGTTCCTGAGTTCATCAGTTTCGATCATGATTTAGGAGAAGGAAAAACAGGTTTCGATTGTGCGAAGTTTTTGGTTGAATTCTGTTTGGACAATGGAGTTTCGGACATCAATTTTCAAGTCCATAGCCAAAATCCTGTGGGAAAAGAGAATATTGAGAAATTGCTTGGTAATTTTAACAGATTAAAAAATCAGAATCATTAAAAGATGAAAATTTTGTCGCAAAATTAGTAGATATTTGCGACAAGATTTCGTTTTTTTCCATTTTGACAATCGTTAAACTGATGATTCTTATTATTTTAATCCAACTGGAATATCAAGTGATAGGATATATGCGACGATAAAAATTGCAATTGAAAATAGCAAAACAAAACCTAATTGCTTCAAAATTATTTTTCTTTCTTCAGAATGTTTCTTTTCAATTTCTTCTGTTACTTCTTCGAAGAAATGATTTCTAATTTTTATTAAAATGCTCATATTTTTTATTCAAAGATAAGTGCTGATGGAGACAAAGTGCGACTGTGAAAAATAATGTTGAGGGACTTGTTTTGGCGGTTTGGATGCCTATATTTGTTAGAAATTATTAATATGAACGAAAGAGCAAAGTTTTTAGAAAAAAGGGAAAAATGGTTGAAAGAAGTCGCAGAAGTTTGTCATGAATACGCATTAGAAATAGATAAGAATTTTTATGTGTTTCAAACCAACTCTGATCGCTTCCGTGCCGAAATTCTTTTTATTGGAATTAATCCAGGTGGAAATGAATCTTATAGTGATGCACTACTAAATATAAAAAAATACAAGAATGAAGACAGGCGACTTTGGACAAATTTAGGTTACGATTGTAATACTTTAGTGGAGAAGCCACAATGGGAAATTGAAGAAAAATTTAAAGGTAATGACGTTATGAGAAATAGGCTAAAAATTATGTTTCATAATGAGCATTTACATTCGAAACTAAAAGATTCAGTTTTTATGAATATGTTTTACTTTAATACAAAAAAAGCAAACGATATAAAAGATTTACCTTTGAAGATGAGAAACTATTGCGAAACAAAGACTCTTGATTTTATTAAAATAATTGAACCCAAGAATATTATTTTTTTTGGTTCTGAGACCAACTTGAAAAAAGTAGGATTAAAGAATTTTAAATATCTAGGCGATAATATTAAAACAGCAAATCTCAATGACCTGAATGTTTTTGTGATACCTCATTATGGCTACTATAGCGCATACAGTTATGAAAATGGGGAACGTACTGGCAATAAATTAAGTGTACTATTAAAATGAAAAAAATCCACCCGTGGCAAGCCAATGATTTAGCCGGAGATTACGAAGATAGAGGTTTCCATCCAACTGATTGGGAAGAAGTAACTGATTTTGACGAAGAAGGTTATGGTTGGGTTTGTACCAATGATGGTTTTGGCTTTGTAAACAGAGAAGGATATTTGGTAATTCCCGATGAATACCAAAGTATCTATCATCCTTTCTTTCAAAACGGATATTGTATAGCAAGGAAAAATGAAAAATATGGAATTTTCGACCGCCAAAATAATCCTGTAATACCGTTTATTTACGACAATGTTTTTGCTGACCTTTCATCCGAAAATCCACGAGTTGCACTTTGTTTTAATGGAAAGTGGAAAATCATCGATATCGATGGAAACCTTATTCTGCATTTGAATTATGATGATTTTTATAGTTTCAACGAAGATTTGATCATTGTTGGTAATGACTATAAATACGGAATAATTGATTTTGATCAAAATGTTATCATGGATTTTGAATGGGATCATTTGGAGTTTGTTGGTGACAATTTTTGTGCAGGAAAAACTGTCGATGTATTCTTTGATAGAGAAAAATTGGAATTAGAAGGTGTTCATTATAATAATTATTTCAAGTACTTTAACAAAGATTATCAGAAAATAAAGTTCGGAATCATCGACATCCATAAGAATATTCTTTTCCCTTTTGTTTCTGATTCACCAGTTCGAGAATTCAATCCCAAAAATGGTCGAGCAAGAATCATAAAAAATTATTGGGAAAATCCTGATTTGGATGATGATGATTTGTGTTTTGTTGCAGATTCTGAAGGAAACAAAATTCCTTTTTCACCATCTTTGACGAAAGAAGAAAGAAGCAAAAACTTTCATAAAAGATGCCACGAACTTATCTTTGGAGAAGGAACATTCCCATATTAAATCTGCATCCAATACGAACCAGAATCCACCGACCGAAACCTTCCTTTTGAAGTCGTTGCATAAATTGTTTCGCCTCTTCGGAAAATATCCCAAAATTCTCCTACTCCGGTCGAGCCATTAAATCTGATTTGCCAAGAAATCCCTGCGTTATCAGAAATTTCGAGCAAAAAAGGATTGGATTTTGAAATGCGGATGAGTTTTATCCCCATCGAAATAATTTGAGCCATAATGAGTTTTTTTGAAAATTCAGACATTCTGTTTTGTTCTTGTTCAATGAATTCTCATGTTCATTTTCATTGAACACTACTAGAGGTTATTGCTTTTTCTGTTTACTTAATCGTACCTTTAATTATAATAATCAAAAAAATCATGATAAATTATGGAGAATCCATTTGAGTTAATTAATGAGCGATTGCAAAAAAATCGAAGATTTACTGCAGGAATTAGTGCAAAAAAACCCATTAGTTCACGAAGTTAATCACGATAATGAATTGATGTCAATTGATGAGCTTGCAAAGTATTTACGCTTAAGTAAATCAACAATTTACAAACTCAAATCTACTCGCGAAATTCCTTCTTTTAAAACAGGTAAAATCCTTATGTTTAAGCGAAAAGATGTTGATGAATGGTTAAAAAGATGTCGTTCTAAGTCAAAATATGAGATTGAGCAGGAAGCAATTAGAGATTTCAAAAAAATGCGTCTTAAACATTAGTGAATTGTATTATGCAAATTATGCATAACCTTTAATTCATTCAATTGATAATCAGAATGTTTCCGATTATCTTTTACTAATTTCACATTAGTAAAATTTGTAAGTGAAGAAGAAAATATTATTTAATAATATCCTCAATAATTTTATCCAATTTTGCATCTGGAAGAGAATTCAAATAGGACATTGTCGAATTGATATCCTTGTGGCCTAATGCTTCTCGAATAATTTCAATTGAAACATTTTCAAACTTTAGTGCAGTAGCAAAGGAATGTCTTGCGCAATAAAAGGTGATATTTTTATTGATTTTAAGATTGCTCATTATATCCTTCAAATATTTATTGACATAAATCGTCAAATACTTTTGAGACTTATTCTTCAAGTAAGTTTTTGTAGGATTGTTGTTTTTTACTATGGATAATAGAAATTTAGAGTCGGGTTCTGATTTATATTTCGTTAGAATTTTTTCTGTGATGTCAATTAATTTGAATTTAACGGCAACCCCTGTTTTTTCTCGGTAGTAAGAAATATTCTTATCAATTAGTGCATTCTTTTCGAGTTGCATCATATCGATGAAATTAATTCCCCTTGAGTAATAACTGAACAGAAACATATCTTTGGCAAATTGTTCGTACTGATCCTTTGGTTTATATTTTTTTAATAGGTCGATTTCGCTCACGCTCAAGAATTCTTTTTTGCTGTTACTCTTGATTTGGGAAATTTTGTAATCCTTGAAAGGGTATTGTTTTTCCTTGATTACTTTAGCCTTGATTGCCTGATTAAAAACGCTTCTAATCGCCCTCATTCGGATTCCGATAGTTGCAGGTGTATTTCCTTTTTCAATACAATGTGCCTCATATTTTTTGAGGGTTAGATATTTAATCTCGTTAAAACCGATGTCTTTTTTGTCAAAAAATTTTTGAAGAGAGTTTAATGCATCTTGGTCAACTTGCGCAGAACCAATTTTATCTGATTTTTTTAGGTTTTCAATAACGATTTCTTGAAACTTGGTGTAGGACATTGTTTTCAAGTCTCCCTTATAATTCTTAATCTCATAAATTACATCCTGCAGCGTATAGGGAATATTATCATCTTCAAGATCTTCAATAATCTTTGAAGCAATTCCTTTGTATTTATCAATAAACTTATTAAGTTTTTCGTAATCAGGGTGGCTTTTTTTTACACGTTCCGTTTCTGCGCTCCATTGTTGGTCAGTACATGAATGTCGAAGTGACAAACTTGTATTTTTTCTGTCTTTGATAAACGACATGATGATACTTTTTTCACCATTTGATTTAGCGTTATTCTTTAAAGTAAACTGAAAAGTGGTCATTTTATACTTTTTTTTGACGAACATTTGACGAACATTTGCTCTACAAATATAAAGAAAAGTAAATTAGAATAAGAAACTTTATTTTGTAAAACACTGATAATCAGTTAAAAATAAAGTATAATAAAACAATGTAAAGTATAATAAAAAAGAAATTAAATGACTCATAATCAGGTGGTCCTTGGTTCGAGCCCAAGTGGGACCACTCTTTAAATCAAGCACTTACAGCGATGTAGGTGTTTTTTTTATTTTTGGCTGCAACAATACTGCAACATTTTGTAAATTTGAGATAATGAAAAGTAATTTACAAAACCCAGTTGCATTTTTCGAATATATTCTCAATGAACAAAATATCTATCAGGAGTTAGAAAAGCAATTGTTTTATTTTGATTCCCCATCTTATAATATAACTTTACCTATAGAAATAAGTTATGTCGAACAAAATGAATGGGGAGAATACATTACAAAATCAATGCCTGTTGCTGATCTTCTTATACCAATATTACGGCGTGAGTTTGAAAAATCCAAAAAACTCCTTTTAGAAAATTATATTAGCAATGATCTTAACAAAAATCAGAATTTTTTACGCTATCAATTTAATACAATCCAAAGTCTAATAAATAATAATATTGAAATATTTAATAAATATTCTTATTTCCTATTACCTTTAAGGGGTTTGGTGAAATTTCTAAATGAAAATTTAGCTTTACCTAATGGTTCAAATTTTACGCTTAATGAATCTGGAGTTGTTTACACTCCTATTAACGAAAAAGAAAAAATTCTTAAGTCTAATGAAGATATTATACTCTCAATATTTGAGTATATGCAAAGAGAGAATGAGAAAAAAGAAAAAATATTAAATCAGGAGGATTACCAACAGCTCTTAAAGTATATAACACATTTAGTTGAGAAAGAAGAAGTCCCTTACATAGATAAACAATTGAACCCAAAGATAAGTAATGATCAATTGAGATTTTCTTTTTGGGTGCTTCATTATGAATTATATACAACAAAAAGAAAGAGAAAATATTTTTATGATTTTATAAAGGCTGTATTTCTGAATTTTTCTAACAGTGAAATTTCTTCTATAGAAAGCCAATTTGGGACAAAATCAAGAGTTGTTAAAGATAAATTTTTGCCTAATTCTATACTTAGCCATCTGTAATAATTCTTATTTTTTTACTTCTACATAAGTTCTACAAAATCTGATAATATCTACAGATTATTATCTTCTTCTACATTACTTCTTTTAAAATCTTTGCCATCTAAAATCGAAGTCTAAATTTTTATGGTACCAAGACTTCAAAAAATTTAATTATGGCAAAAGAAAAATCAAATTCAACCCTACCAACATTTGTAGGAAAGGATATTTTAAGTTTTCAAGAAGCTATTCAATATCTTGATTTATCAGAGAGTTCACTCTATAAATTAACATCGGATTCAAAAATTACATTCTTTAAACCAAACGGTGGAAAATTGTATTTCAAAAAAACTGATTTGGATAATTGGATGCTTCAAAATGAGAACATTAGTGTAGAAGTATTAGAAAAAGTTTTAATCAACAAAAATTTAGACAGATGAATAATAGATTAATTGATAAGGAAGTTTATCGAAACTTACCTAAGGAATTAAAAATGCTAACTGATAACTTTGATGATAGAGAGAAAGATATTGTTTTACTGTCTTGTTTAGGTGTACTAAGCAATTGTGTTCCAAATATTATAGGGATTTATGATGGGGATACAATTTATCCTCACTTATATACTCTAATTGTAGCGCCACCAGCAAGTGGAAAAGGGGTTATGAATTATTCACGAGCTTTGATAGAGCCCATTCATAAGAAGATTTTGGAAGATAGTAGAGCAGAAAAATTGATTTGTGAAAATTCTAAAAAGAAAACAAAAGAAAATAAAAGTGAAGTTTGTCCTAATATTCAGGTGAAAATTGTTCCCGCAAATATTAGTACATCAGAACTTTATTCATTTTTAGGAAACTCTAAACACGGATTACTTGTTATGGAATCTGAAGCAGATACGTTATCAAGTATGATGAACAATGATTGGAGTAATTATAGTGATGTCTTGAGAAAGTGTTTTCATCATGAATCATTATCAATTGCTAGAAAAGTAGAAAATTTATACGAAGAAATATCAGAACCTAAAATGTCTGTTTTAATAAGTGGTACACCAGGACAATTAAAACCATTTTTGAAAAGTAGGGAAAATGGTTTGTTTTCCAGATTTATTATTTATTCGTTTGATGAATTATCTGAATTTAAAAATGTATTTGCGGCAAAAACAAATGGTAACAAATTAATTTTTAAGGATGTAGCTAATGATGTTTTTGAACTATATGGAAAACTTTCAAAATTAGAAAAACCAATTGTTTTTGAATTTTCTGAAAATCAACAAAAAAGATTTCATAAAACATTGGATTTTATTTGGAAAGACATTGTTACTAATCATACAGATGCTTTTATACCAAATCTCAATAGGCATGGATTAATATTATTTCGAATTGCAATGATTATTTCTATCATTAGAAATGGAAATAACCTGTTGAATAAAGGTAATATTGTCTGTAGTAATCGAGATTTTTTAATTTCATTGAAACTTACTCAAACAATTTTACGCCATTCTCAAACAATTTTTGATACAATGGAAACAACTTTTCTTTCAGCTCAGGATGAAGGAATATTGGATAGTCTAAACCCTCAGTTTACAAGACAAGAAATTATTGTACAAGGAGAGTTGTTATTAATTCCAAATAGAACTATTGATGATAAACTTTCTCAATGGCAGAAGAAAAAAATCATCAAAAAGATATCTAAAGGACTTTATAGAAAATTATAATGTAAATCTGCAAAAATTGCAGTTTCTGCAATCTTCTTTGACTGCTCAAGAAATTGGGCAGTTGATCTAACAATTTTAAAACTTTCAATAATGAATACAAGTATTAAGATAGTGCTTGATGGTAAACCTATGTCAAATGGTTTGCATTCTGTTTATCTTCAAATAATAAAAGCACGTAAAAGAAAAATGATAAATATTGGCTTAAAATGTTTATCTGGAAATTTTGAGAATGAAAAATTTTTAAAGTCTCACCCTCACTATAAGGCTGAAAATATAATACTCGATAAAAGAAAAGTCAAAGCACAGAATATAATTCGAGATTTTCAGCTTGATGATATAGATTTTTCATTAGATGAGTTTGAAGAAAAATTTAAAGGAACTCAAAAAGATAAAAAATTAGTTATTCCTTTTTTTGATGAAATAATTGATGAAATGACGGTTTCTGGTAGGATTGGTAACGCAAGAGCATATAATGAAACAAAGTTAGCCCTATTAAAATTTTGTAATAATAAAATAAAGTTTACCGATATAACGCCAGAATTTTTGGAGAAATTTGAAGTCTATATGAGGTCTCGTGGTAATAAAGATGGTGGAATTGCATTTAAAATGAGAGAATTAAGAGCTTTGATAAAAAAGGCAATCCAAAGGAAAATAATGCTAAAAGATGATTATCCTTTTGATGAGTATAAAATTGCTAAACTCAAAACAAAAACAAAGAAAAGAGCTCTAACATTGGAAGATTTTAGAAAATTCAAAAATGTTGATATATCTGGTAGACCTGAATTGTTGGAAGCTTATCATTATTTTATGTTTTCATTTTATACTCGAGGGATGAATTTTGTTGATATGATGAAGTTAAAAAAAACGGATATTAGAAACAATAGAATAATTTATACTCGATCAAAAACAAAGGGAAATTTTAATGTAGAATTGAATGATAGAGCTAATGATATTATTAATTATTACAAAGATAGGGTTCAATCAGAATATGTGTTTCCCATCTTACTCAATAATGATATGACTCCATTACAGATTGCCAACAGAAAGCATAAAGTACTGGCAAGATTCAACTATAAGCTAAAAGAAATTTCGAAAATTGCTAAAATAGAAACTCATCTAACTTCTTATGTTGCAAGGCATAGTTTTGCAACGATAATGAAAAATAAAGGTATAAGTACAGATATTATTTCGGAACTTATGGGTCATAGCAATGTTCAAGTTACAATGACTTATTTGAAAGAATTTGATAATAATGTTTTAGACAATGCTGTAAAAACTTTAGAGAATATATAAACTCAAAATTCATATTCGAAAATATTTGAAAGGTTAAGTATTTACTTAACCTTTCTTCATTTCAAATATTAACCACTAAACAAAATATATTATGCAATTAAAACAATCACAAAGACAACAAGTCAAGCTCAGATTAGGTTTATCTGGAGCAAGTGGATTTGGTAAAACTAAATCAGCCTTATTATTAGCCTATGGAATGACACAGGATTGGAGTAAAATAGCTGTGATAGACACAGAAAACTCATCTGCTTCTCTCTATTCTGATCTAGGAAATTATAATGTTCTAGACCTGCAAGCTCCTTACAGTCCAGAAAGATATATTCAAGCTATAGAATTATGTGAGAAATCTGGAATTGAAGTTATTATCATAGATTCTGTAAGCCATGAATGGAATGGTACTGGTGGATGTTTAGAAATACATGAAAAATTGGGAGGTAGATTTCAAGACTGGGCAAATGTAACACCTAGACATCAAGCTTTCATTAATAAGATTCTTCAATCAAGTAGCCATATAATAACAACAACTAGAAGAAAAATAGATTATTCATTAGATGTTGGTTCAAATGGTAAAACTCAAGTTGTAAAGCATGGAACAAAAGAAATTACTAGAGATGGTTTTGAATATGAGTTAACCATCAATTTTGAGTTGGTTAATGAAAATCACCTTGCTAAAGCTAGTAAAGACAGAACAGGCTTGTTTATGAATAAACCAGAATTTTTAATAACCTCTGAAATAGGTCAGTTAATTTTGAAATGGTGCAATTCAGGTACTGCAATAGAACCTAATCACACTTCTTCTTTTACTGGTACAGAACAATTACCAAAAGAGAATGTTTTAAATAAAATAAGTACCAGTAACAATATTGCTGAACTTTTGACTATTTACAAACAATATCCTGAATATCAAGAGGAATTAAAGCAAGATTATGAAGCTAGAAAATCCTTTTTAATGAAAATGTCTAACCCTCAAAACTTTTCAACTAATGGAAAATATCATTGATTTAAAGATACAAGATTTGCAATTAACTCCTGTACTGAATTTAGAACCAGTAGCAAATAAAAGTGATATTAATAGTTTTGATTCAGATCAAAATCAATTAACAGGACATACTGAACTTTATCAAAAGAATAATAAATATGTTGATAAACCTTTTATCGAAGCCAATACACAAGAAGTTACTTTAAATCATTTAAGAAATGATTGTATTATCCCTGTATTCTCAAAAGATAATGAGAAAACTATTGCTCATCAAGAGTTTATAGAAATTACACAGAATTGTATTACTAAAGTATTTCCTAATCAAATATATAGCGAGCCAGAAGTAAGAGTTTCTCATCAAATTAAAGGTAGGACTCCCGATGCTATTTATAAGAATGCTAAAGATTTATTAGAGCATGAAAGAACTCAATATTTTGAGAGAATGGCTTTTATTATTAAAATCCCAACAATTACAGATGTTATTACTGGTAATGAATTATCATTGACAATTGGCGGTGTAAGAGCCTATAATCAAGAGAATTTATATAATAAGAAGACGTTTGAAAAGTTCAAGTTCTTCATTGGATTTCAGAATAAAGTATGCTGTAACTTGTGTGTTTCTTCTGATGGTTTTGTGGAAGAAATGAGGGTTACCTCTTACCAAGAACTACAATCAAAGATTACTGGTATTTTACAAGAGTATAATACTGAAAAGCACTTGCAGGAAATGAAGCAATTAAGTGAAAACTATCTTACAGAACATCAGTTTGCTCAACTTTTGGGTAAATCAAGATTATACCAACATGTATCTAAAGTAGAAAAACAGAGATTAAAAATACCTCAATTTACCTTTAATGATGGACAATTAAATATCATTGCTAAAGATTATTATGAGGATGAAAGTTTCTGTAAAGATAATAGTGGAAATATCAATTTATGGTCAGTTTACAACTTGTTTACCCAAGCCAATAAATCATCCTATATTGATACTTTCCTTGATAGAAATCTGAATGCTTTTGAGTTTACCCAAAGTATTCAGAAAACACTCAATGATAATTCTGGTTATCATTGGTTTTTGTGTTAGAGGAACTGCCTTACAGAAATGTGGGGCGGTTTTACTAAATGAATTAAATTAGTTTCAATTGTTTAGCAATATCTTTTTTATACTTTTGAAATGGTTTATTACTATTTTCTGTAAAAATATCAGACCCAAATATTTGGGTCTTAATTTCATTCTCGGAAATAGGTTTTCCTTTATCATTAAATAATTTAAAAATTTCCTTAATTTGAGAATCTGAATATATCCGTCTCTTAGAAATAAGTTCATGAGATATATTTTTATGGAAATTATATCTACCTTGTAAATTAAAAACTTTAAAATATTCTGTATAAGGAGATTCAATTTTTATTGAATACTCATTTAGTTCTTTGGGTAAATTTTTATTATCAAATCCTGTCTTAAAATAAATTTTGAATATAATATCATTAATAGTTTTTGAGCCTGTTGGAGAGGTAAATAATAACTCGTCTAAATCTACATAAATTTTTTTGTCATTTTTAAGCTTGGAATTACAGCTGTAACAACTTGGTACAAGATTGAATAAACTCAGGCTCAAATATGGATATTCGCTCTGTGGCAATAAATGATCTAAAGTAAAATGATTTTTCTTTTCGTTTTTGAACAAATCAAATTTTAATATACCTGAAACATCTGTAAGCTGATGTAAGATCTTGTTAATATATTTACTATTACCAGTATTTATATCAGAATATTTTAAAATTTTCCCTTTATAGTCACTAATAATGTCATCTGATGTTACGTCTCCTATACCATAAATTTTCATTAAATCTTCTTTAGTACATTCATTCATAAAATGTTCAAAATCCCTGTAATCATTATCTAATGGGATGTATGCATTAATAAAATCAATTCCACAGTAGGTACAACCAGTAAGATCTAATGATGTTGAATAATTGTTGAAAAATTTTGAGAATTCATCTTGTTGAAATTTTGAGTAATTGAAATACGATTTGAGTTCTTCTTTCTTAGCTTTTTTTTGCTCATCCGATAATCCATAAAATATATTGGTTCTTGACAATGGAGTTAATTTTATTAAATCTTCAAGTGGCATAATGATTAGTTCTTTGAAAGAAAACCTTACTCCAATAGAATTAAGAAAAATTTGAATTTTAAGAATATCAATTTTACTACTATTCAAAATAAAATTCTGAAATTCTTTTTTTAAATCTTCTAATTTTGAACTATTGGTTGGATAATTTATTTTGTGCATTTTCTAATTGTGTTTTTAAGTTTTGTAATCTTTCAATTTCTTGATTAAGAGTTTCAATATTACCTGGATATTCAAACTTCTCATCTAATCTTGACAGGTGATTTTTGAGAATTTGCTTTATAACATTCTCACCAATAAGATTAATAAGTATTTCAAAATTATCTCTTTTTGATTGGTAATTGTTTTTTGCATCATTTGTGTATTCATCAAAGTCTAAAAACTCATGAATTTTACTTTTTGCAAATGCTCCCATAGTTTCTTCTAAGAAAAAGCCGTTAGATAGAATCTCATGTATATTTTCACCAAAAGTATTGTCAGATGGGTACTCCTTAGATACACTAAAATTATTATCTACTTCTAAAAACAAAGTATTTTGTTTAGGTATATCTGAAAGAATAAACGGAGAATGGGATATTATAAGGATATTAATACCATATATTTCTGGAAACTTAAAGCTTTTTAAATCTTTTAATAAACGATGGATGTAAGTCCTCTGGTATTCTGGATGAAAATATAATTCAATTTCATCTAAGATAATATTTGCATAGTTGTATTTTACCAACACATCTTTTTCTTCCTCAACAGAGTTAAGATTACTGAGATGATATAAAACTGAAGAGATAGATGTTATAAGCTGCATCTCTCCTGAACTAATAGTTTCGAGAATGTCAATGGTTTGTCCTGATATAATTTTAGTTTGAAATATTGGGGGAGGAAGTAATTCTACCAAAGGAATATTATCATCTTCTACTTTCTTTAATAGAAAATTAGATAGGTCAAAAATAGGAACTAAATTTTCGTCGGCTTCCTCAATCAAATATCGCCATATAGTATCATAGTTTTTTATGAAATTAACAACTTGTTTTAATTTTACTACAATATGGCTTTTACTACCAGAGAATTTTTCTAAAAAATTATTGAATAAAATATTATAGCTTTTTATATCGCCATATTTTTCCCCCTCATCGATAAAATCTTTATATAGAATATATTTATCGCAAATACTTGTTATCTTATAAAGTATATATAAATCTAATCTACTTTGTAAAAAAGGGATTTCTATATCGGAAATTTTGAAGTGATTTTTAAATTCGTTTAAAAGTTCATATAAATTGCTGTATAGAAAAGGTGGTGTAGTTGTATTATTAACTGAAAAAGTAAAACCATAATTTTCTTTTAATATTTCTGAATAAGATGCTTCAATTTTATCGTTATCGTAAAATTTTATTAAATTACCGCTATCCCCTGGAACAAAAGCATGGAAATAACGATTATCTTTAGTTATTAATTTTATGTTATGTACTCTTAAATTATTGGTTATTGTATAATCTGGATTTAAAATGATTGTAGCTAATAATCTTTGCTGTAATAAATAATTTTCATTATTCACGTCAATGATTCCTGCCATACCATCATCTTTACTTTCTCTTTTAGGATTTATCACAATCGGAATTTGGTATGAATCATTTTTATGGAAAAGTCCATCTATCCAATCTCCCAATTCCCAAGAATTAAATGCATAAATAGAGTAGTTAATAACATTCGTGTAGAAAAAATTATCAAAATCCTGTTTTTCATCTCCACCAACCACTTTAATGATACACTCTCTATCTTTCACTTGGAGAACATAAAAAATAGAATCAATTTCGTAAAATAACTCACAAAATACCTTTTCAGTTTCTAACTCACCAGTTGTTTTTAAACTGGCAGTGGTTTTTATTTTATCATCATATTGTAATTGCAATGCAAATTGATTAAGTGATGAAACTATTAAATTGATTAATGTACTTTTCCCACTACCATTTTTTCCAACAATTGCTGATACATTTATATTTTTCCCAAAAAAATCATTTAGTGCTGAATTTGGATTTTCAATTTCATCTATTTCAGAATAAATGATTATGTCTTTATCATAAGAATCTATCCTTTTATTATCTGAGCTAAATATATATTCATTATAAAACTTATAAATTCTATTCGGTTGAAGATTTTTTAAAAATTTTGAGCCACATCCGTCAGTTGGGCGAATTGCAAGTAATTTAAATGACATGATTATAAAAATATTAGTTTAAAAATTATTCCACTACTTTTTATTATAGTGTATAAGTATTTAATTGTTCAGGTTATTTATATTAAAGTCATAGTAAAATTGAAAGTATCTTTTATCTTGAACCAACCTAAATTGAAATTTTTCAAAATCCCAAATTCTACCATTCCAATGATTATTTTCATCAATTTCAGATTCATCAAAATATCCTTTATCGTTACTATCAGTTCCCAAATAATCAACTATAATTTTAACCATTCCTTTTATTTCACTAAAAAAAACACCTAAACAATTTGTTGGTAATTCTTTACTAAATAAAGCACTAAAAGATTTTCTATCTGTATCTGAATTGAATATAAATATTTTGTTAAAATATCCAAAAAAATAATATTTTGAAAAATGCACTTTATAGAAATCATCTGAATTATCTTTATCAGAAATATCATAAAAATTTCCATTTTTCATAGTTTCTGTATATTTATCCCAACTTGTTTTAAAATCAACTATTTCAAGATTTTCCTTATAAAAATTAATGAACTCATCTGGCTTTAATACATATGTAGAAATATTTTTTTCTTTAAAAATAGCCTTTGCTTTTTGATAATTTTTTTTATCATTTGTAATGTAAAAATCACAAGTAGTTGCAAATGCTGTATGAAAAGAGTCTTGGGTTGTATTTTTGAATGTCTTTTTCTTTGTTTCTGTAACCTTAACTTCATCAGAATGAAAGCCATGCATATCTAAACTAATATATGCTGAAGTTATATCATCAAACCAGACTGGTGCATTTTTGCCTTTCTCGAAATAATCTTTTTGTAATGGACTTTCCTCAATACCTAATTTTTTGTAAGTTTCATTTAAGACATCAAATGGATTGTTATCAGGATTTGTTAATTTACCGTGATTAATATTTAAATGTTTAAAAGGAGTTTTTAAGTCTTTATATCCTTCTTTTTCATTAAGGTTTTCCAACATCTTTCCAAATGAATTAAAAAGTCCTTCAAATGTTGGATTGTCTTGTAGATCAGGAAACATAGAATTCATTATTTCGGCACTTTGTGGATTTTCAAATGCATCTTTAAACAACCCGTCAACAGGAAGAGATTGCAACATTGCTTTCAGTGGTGCAACCAACTCAGTATTTTCATTATCCTCATCTAAAATATTGAAGATATTATTGAAAGAAAAATCATCAGTTAAGTTTTTGCTTTCAATTTCATTCTCAAATATGTGAAAAGGCTCATTTTGTTGTAAAACTATATCTTTTCCATTATTAAAAACACACATGCAGTCTGTTATTTCAGCAAGAAATTCTAAATCTGATTGAATGTTTGGATTTTCCTTTTCATCTGAATAACTTGAAGCTATATCAGAAATATGAGATGTCGAGTAGACAATGACAAACTTTTCAGATTGTCTAATTATTTCTTTGAATTCTTGAAACCTTCCATTTTTAATTCCATTTAGAACATTCCAATCAATGTAGAGTTTCATAAATACTATCTTTCAGTTGCGATGTTATCAATTTTAATGAGTTCATGAATGAATGGAATTGTATGCCAATGCCCATAGGTAGTTCTCTTTTTATTTTCTTTTTCAACAAGTTCTTCATAATTTGAAATTAAGGATTTGAAACTTTCAATATCTTCTACATCAAAAATTTGTTTAACCTTTTCAAAAAATCTTTTTGAATTTAGTTTTATAAAAAAATCAAAATCTTTGTATTCATCCTTATACAAATATGTTGTTGGAAACCATTTTTTATAATTTTTTGATTGTAAATCAGAAATATAATGACAAAGTAAGTCAGCAAAAATAATTTCCATTTTACTGAAATTACTATTTAGATTTGTAATGATATAATGTCCAAAACCAGTAATTTTATTTTCTAATTGTTTGTAATAATTTTCCAAGTTCTGATTATATGAATAAAGATGATAGAATTTTTCAAGTCCTTGTTTTTTTCCAGTGACTTCATTAAAATAATATCCAGAATTTAATAAATCTGAAATCAAATTATAATTGCCATTTTTGTAAATAATAGCAATTGTATACAGAAAAAGTTCATGAAAAATTATATTGAAATTTTCAAAATCTGCTTCATAATAAGCTCTAATATTAGTTCCAAAATCTCTTGGTTTCTTATATGATGAAACTTTTTCAAAAAAAGCAATTAATATATCGACGTCAAGGTTAAATTCTTCTTTACTAACTTTCAAGAGAAAGTATATATAATCTTCTCTCATTTCTCTGTAAGATGATAAGTTATCAATTAGCATTTCTCCAAACTCCCCAATTGTTTGTGGAGTATTTATCATTTGAAAATTCCAAAGATTCTCCAGAAAATCATCCAAAAAACTTTTTGTTAATGAATTAACTTTTAATGGATTTTTATTAAGTTGATTATCTAAACCCTTTAAATGAAAGTAAGTTTTACTATCGTGCTGTTTTTCATCAGTAATATAGCTTGGTATATTACCAAGTTTTGGCTTACGAATTTGAGGAGCATCTAAAATATTTCTTACTAAGTTTTCATATTCTTCTTCATAATATTCCTCATTGGACAAATCAATATATTTTCTTGTTTTTAAAAAAGTTGGGAAATATGGTTTGTTTTCTTCATCTCTTTCAAACACAATTGGAATAAATTTCTCTTGTTGAGTGTTTCCATAAACTTCAGGTGTCAGTATCTGTGCTTCAGTTCCAACACCTCCTTTTCTGCCGTCTGCTTTTAATGAATAATTTTTATCAGAAATAATTAAGACCTTATTTATTGTACTATCATTAACAATTGATTCCATGAAAAAGTTCAAATCATGTCCATCTTTTAGACTCCATTGGTCTAAAATTACATCAATCCCATCACTCATTAATCTTGTGCCAAGTTCTCTTACTTTTTCTTGATGCTCTTGTATTCCCCAACTGTATGAAATGAATATTTTCTTAGTTTCCATTAAGTATTTTCGTTTTAAAGTTATAATATAAAAAAACCATTATGAGAATAGATTTTCTCGAAATTACTGAAAAAAAATCTATAAAAAATTTTCCAAAAAAAATTATTCACCTACAAAGTCCCCCCACCATACAACCCCAACTCATTCTCAGGAGCAAAGCACCTCCCACCACTTATTAGAAAACAAAAATTTTACAGGAGCAATTATAAATTCAAGTTGAAAGCTGGGTTTGTTTGTGCTGTTTTATTTCAATTCTTGTGGTGTTATTTCTAACTCAAAAATCAAAAACAATGGTAACAATTATCAACTACAAAAAAAGAGAAAAAGAAGATGGAACAAACTTCTTTGTTTTGGAAGTTCAAGGAGGAATTGAAATGGTTATGAGCCAAACTACAAATCAATTCTATGCAACATCTAAAAAAGCATCAATCACATCAACATTTGATGAACTAACTTGTCAAGCATTGATAGGTGCTCAGATGAATGGTGCAATTATAAAGCAAGAATGTGAGCCATATGAGTACACTGTAAAAGACACAGGAGAAATAATAGTACTTAATCACAGATTTATATATTCCCCTCATGAGCAAGAAGATATTAATGTACATCAACAATTACCAGTAAAGAATAATCTTGTTACTGGTAACTGAAAAAACTAAAGCAAAATATCCAAATTGTACTGTCAAGTCTTGTATAGATTACAGTATGATTTGGATTTTTTTTGCACAATTTTTCCTTTTATTTATATATACAAAAAGAAATCTGTGCATTTTTCTAATAGTTCTTTGAAATTCACTTTATTTCTTTACTGGTAGCTTACAAGATGTTCGGAAAAATTTTAGAATACCAGTAAAAATAGTAAGTCTGAAATAGGGTATAACTATTGGATATTTAAACTTTCTCTGTAATTGAGAATTTATTTAGATTAGTATTAATAGCCAAATTCTAAGTTAGGCTGTTACTATTAAAGGTAAGTATTTCATAGACTTCAACCTCTAACTTTTGAGCAATAATATATAATGTGTAAGCTGTAGGATTGGTATTTCCTGCTTCTAATCTGGACATATTAGATTTTTCAAAATTGCATAAAGCTGCTAATTCAACTTGAGAGATGTTCTTCTTTTCTCTAAGTTGTTTTATACGCTTTCCAATTGCAATTTGGTAGTCTTTTTTCTCCACTTTTATATTAATAGCCAAAAGTGGTCATAAATGATAATCAAATGGTTATCATAAATGATACATTTACTATATTTGAAAACTTAAAAAACTAATTATATGAACACAACTTTGCTTATAATTTTATCTTTGCTCATAATCGTTGCTTTATTTTATTATATAAGAAAACCTAATAGAAAAGGTGTTGAAAGTAAAAATTTTAAAGAACATAAATCACCTGAATTAGACCATGTAAAATTTAATGAAATAGTGAATGATTTTGGACATCTTCTAAATGGAATTCCGAAATCATTAATTAATTCACCAGAACTAAATAAAATTATTTTGAAAAGTATTTCTCATGATGAAATAAAATCAGAAATTAGGAAAATGCATGCACGTGGTGAATTTGATGAAACAATAAGGCATTATATTGTGTCAAATTTGGATGATATTGAATCCATTGCCTACAGGATTCTTGAAATTTCAAAAGAAACCTCAAATCTTCCCAACTATAAATTCAATCAAATAGAACTTAAAGAGCCTTATATCATTTCTGATTTACAACAACAACTAAGTAATAAACTTGAATCAACAATAACATTTGACAATGTTTCAGGAAAAGAAATACAAATTTTCATCTTATATCTAATCCAAGAATCAAAAAAAGGTTTGATGAAATTTTTATTACAATCTTAATTCTTAATGGAAACAATTATATCTAACTCGCTCAACCATTTAAAACAACTCAATGACAATCCTTTTACATTGCAAAAGGTTGCTTATTGGTTGTATGAATACAATGATTTATACAAAGAAACCAAGACTTGTTCAGAAACTATTTGTGAACAATTCCAAGAATGGAAAAATGAAGGATTACCTTATGATTGCTTTCAAAAACCAGATTATTGTACAAAGAAATATAGGTATTTTACAGATTTTTATGAAGGTGTTGAATATGGAGTTAAAGTACAAGAATTAGATGCAGTTTGTAAAATAGCACTTGAAGAATATAATTCTTGTAATGGTACATTTCAATTAAAAGATTGGTTGATAAAATACTTTGATATAGGTTACAATAAGTTGGTTATTTTCTACTATGACCATTTGGATTATTCAGTTGATGAAGATGAGATAGTACACCCTCATTTTGGGAACTCACCAATAGGAGAATTTGGAGTTTGCATTGATAGAAAATATTACCAGAACTTAATTGAATTTGAAGATGTATTTAAAATGCTACTTTATGAGAAGAAAGTATATCCAGAAAAACTGAAAGAAATAGATGAGGAAATGAGCAAGATAGTTTTGCCTATGATTCCCATTCAAAAAATTGAATAATAGCCACCTTAAATGGTGGTTTTTTTATACCCTTACACTAATGAAAAACGATATTTATGATTACTTACTTTTTAAACTTGATACTGAATTTGCAGATTATGAATTTGACATAATATCTATACCTCCTTATGAATTTATTGAGAATGAATTGGCATTAGAACCCTATGAATATTTTGGAGAAATAAATGCAATTTTAGAGTTAAAGGTAAAGCATATTTTACTGTACTTCAATGCAGATGTTTTAATGAGAGTTGAATTTTTATTTAAAGGAGATTTAATTGAGTTTTTAAAATTAAAATTAGAGGAACTGAATGAAATTGAGTTACCAGAATATATGATGCTTATTTTAAGGAAAGACAAGAAATTCACTGTGTTGATGTATCAGAATAAAATATTACAAAAACAAAACTAATTTAATATGAAAAATACTATATCAGGAGTATCAGAAATTCTGGTATCATACAAATCCAATAAAATAGGTAATTCAAAGGTTACCACAAGCAATGACGCTGTAAAAATAATTAGACAATTTTGGAATGAAAATACCATAGAAATGCAGGAAGAAGTAAAGGTAATTTTACTTAATAATTCAAGCTGTGTATTAGGATTCTATAATTTATCCAAAGGTGGTATTACAAGTAGTTTAGTAGATATTAGACTTGTATTATCAGTAGCATTAAAATGTTTGGCAACAGGTATTATATTAGTCCATAATCATCCAGGTGGAAACCTCAAACCAAGTTCCGCAGATTTGAATATAGTCAAGAAACTAAAAGAAAGCTGTAAGCTTATGGATATTGCTTTGCTCGATAGTATCATAATTACAAAAGAAAACTACATGAGTTTTGCTGATGAAGGATTATTGTAGATTGCAAATATTGCAGATGTTGCAAGTTTACATTATTTCTACATGTAATTATTTTGGCTGCAACATTACTGCAACAATTCGATTTAGTGATTGAAAAAAAATACTAATAAATGAAAAGGTTTAAGATTTAATTTATTAGTAAATTATTGAAAAATAGATGAATACAAATAATTGCAAAAGATTGAAAATTATATTTAATCGTCTCATAATCAGGTGGTCCCTGGTTCGAGCCCAGGTGGGACCACGAAATCGAAGAATGAAAATTTTTCGTAAATCTAAAAACTCCCTGTTTATGGGAGTTTTTTCGTTTTTAGAACTTTATTTTGAAGACTTTTATAGTCTTTTTTCTCTCAAAAAGTTTCCCCTATACTTTCCCCCTTTTGTTTTTTGGTAATATTATTATAAAAATGATGATTCTTAAATTGAGGTACATATTATAAGGTTGTAAAATTTGACTGTAAAAAATAAAATTAATTTAATAAACTGATTGTCAATGATTTAATTTTTATAATTGAAAATTTATTTCTAACTTCGCTTCTTTTTTCTACCTAAAAAATTCTTTTGAGATTATATTGGGGTATAACTCGTAATTAATAACATTAAAATTTTTTATTATGAAAAATGCGTATTCTATTAAAGTAGCATTGAGAACTGATAAAGTTCTACAAAATGGAGATTGTCCTTTAATCTTAAGAGTAATTATTGATTCTAAACAAAAGAAGATTGATTTGAAAGAAAGAATTAATCCGAAATATTGGGATTCTAAAAATTCTAAAGCTTTAGGAAAAGGATTTAAAATTCTGAATAATAAATTGGATAAAGCTAAATCCGATTTGGTAACTTTTTGTTCCCTGAAAGAAAGTGGAGGTATTTCTGTAACCTTTGAATTAATTGATAGTTATTTGAAAGGAAAAGATGATAACGATTTCTTTCAGGTATATGATGATATTGTAATTTCTAAAAAACTAAAAGAAGATACGGAGTATAAATATACATTGCTGAGAAACCGATTAAAAGAATTTAAAACCCGAATTTTCTCCTCTGATATTAATTATAATTTTATTGTAAAATTCGATACTTTTTTGAGAAGTAAAAGTATTGGGGACGGAGGATTGTATAATCATCATAAATGTTTAAAATCTATAATTAATGAAGCGTTGAAGCTTGATAAATTGGAAAAATCTCCTTATTTATTGTTTAAATTTAAAGGAGTAAAACAAAACGAAGTTTTCCTTGAAGAATCCGAAGTTTTGAAAATTAGAGATTTAAGATTTACTGTTGAGGAAAGAAAAAAGTATGCAGTAAGTAGAGATATGTTTTTATTTTCGTGTTATACAGGTCTAAGATATAGTGATTGTAATAATCTTAGAGTTGCTGATGTTGATTTTGGGAATGGAATTTTGAAAATAGAAATGGTAAAAACTGGCGATGAAATAATTTTGCCTATTAATTCTCAAACGAAAGGATTACTTTGTAGATATATCATTAATAAAAAGAAAGAAGAAAAAGTATTTCCCCAAATTACTAACCAAGTTCTGAATAGAAATCTGAAAAAAATAGCGGAAATGGCTGAGATTGATAAAAGGGTTACTTGCCACGTTGGGAGGCATACATTTGCTTCTAATTTGATAAATAGAAAGAATGTACCTATTCCGATTGTAAGTAAGCTTTTAGGGCATACTAACATTTCTAATACGATGATTTATACTAATTCTAATCTAAATGTTTTGCGAAATACGATGAAAGATTTTAGATATGGAATAAAACCTTAATTTTGTAATTGATAAAATATTAAACTATAAGAATAAAAAATCTTTAGATAAAATAAAAATACCGCATTTAGCGAACTTATTTCTGTAATCGAAAAGTCGAAATTTCTTGTAACACGGAAAAAGTTTAGCAAAATGCTCGGGCATGGGCTCGGGCGTTGCTTTACTTTGTGTTACAGGGCTTCGACTCCCTCGATTACGAGTAAAGATTAACGCTTCGAGCTTTTTTTATGTTTATGGATTTCCGTAAAGAATATATAGAATCGAAGCTTATAATTGAGTTTTTTAAATTAATAATCATAAAAATAATTATATGAACGATTTCTCTTTACTAGTTAGGAAGAAAATTGAAGCCTTGGATTCCGAGCAAAAACGAATGTTTGACGAAGAATACAACCGAAGGAAAAAACCTTTTGGAGACGACTATAATAGCGACCTTGCTATGGATATTCTGCGTGATATTTCTTTGACATTTGAAAATATTAATCCTATTCAGAAAAATAATGAAGAAGATGTAAAAACCGATGGACAAAGAAAAAGCTATGGAAATACCAATTATTTGTCTCCGAAGAAAAAATCTAATAGAAGTTACCTTTTTAATTATATCTATGTTATAATCCTTGCTTTTATTGGTATATCGGCATATACGAAACCTTCTAAGGTGCAAATGGAAAATGATATTATAAATAAATTTCTGGAAACGCAACCCCAGTTCGTTAAGTTCTTTAAAAATGTTTTTTTGGGAGAGGAAATAACCGAAGAAAAAGCGGATAATTTAATCTATAATGTTTTAAAGAGTAGCGGATATGAAATTTATTTTAAAGATTCTGATTTTTGGATTGCGAAAAAATTAGAAATTGTAGATGAAGCTTCCGATAAAACACTTTTTGTAGTTTACGGATTCTTGGGAAAAACTTTTATTACATATAAAGCTGATGATTTGCTAATTGATTTTAATAAAAATAAACCTTCTCAATACAACGATTCTTATTCTAAACCTTACGAAAAGATTGGTAACGGAAAATATGAAAGGATAGATGATACTTCAAACTATGAAGATTATAGCAAACCTAATTTTAATAATAAGCCTACAATGGAAGAATCGAAAAGCCCTAATCTTTTGAGAAAAAGAGAAGAAACCTCTGAAAATAAACTAAAATCCGAACCTACGGAAGATTCCATAAAAATATAATGATGAAAAAAATACTTTTAATTACCTTATTCTCATTCTTTACTGTCGCTTTTTCCCAAAATAAATCTTTGGATTATAGAAGTGAGATAAAGAATTTAAAAACGTATGTTGAGAATACCTACAAAAATGATTATGATAAAATTAAATCTTATGTGAAAAATGAAAGTAATGGGAAAATATTTCTAATTAAAACCGAAGATATTTACTCAGAGTTTGATTTTGAATTTTACTATGCTTACGATTTTTTGAGAAAAGATGATAAAGTGGTCTATATCCGTAAAACGCCTATTAGTCAGAGTGGAGATTCTGCAATTTTCTACGACTATTACTTTAATAATGAGGGAAGATTGATTGGAGCGGAAAAATTTGTGAGTGCTTTTTATGGAGAAAATAGTAAAGTTGTTAATTATGCGTTGGGCTACGAACTTAGTGATAAAACTGATAAACTCGAAAGAGTGAGTGAAATTTACACTGATGATAAGGATAAAAAGATAGAGAAGAATTCAAAATTGTATAAAGAAGCTGTTGAAAATGGTCTAATATCCTCTTATATCGACGGCATGGATAAAATTTCTTTCAGAGATTTGGAAGGTTTTATGAAAGCTGAAAAGATTAAATATTATCGGAATGATGAAAAAGAAAACTCTGAACCGAAAAAAATTCTTGAAAAAGAAAAACCTTCCATTGGCAATCTCTTAAAAGGAAGAGGAAATATTGGTGATCCGCTTGGAGGAGATGGAAACGAAGATAGCCGAATTGGTGTTGATAGAAAATTAATTACTTTTATTCCTGGCACGATGGGAAGAGGTGGAAAGCAACCTTCCCATAATTGTTCTGTAAGCGGAACTATAAATATTTCTTATTTTGTTAATGAATTAGGAAATGTAATTTCTGCTCGAAGAATTTCTGGAATTAGCGATGCTTGTGTAGTTTCTACCTCTGTTGCTTGGGTTAAGCAATATGTGAAAGCCGAAGAATCTACTGTTACTTCCAGAGGAACTTATAAAATTACGTTTTAAGGCTTCGATATTAAAATTACTGGAGGCATTATGAAGAGAAAAAAATAAATATTATAAGTAAATTAGCACTATAAAAGCTAATTTAATGAAAGGATACAAAACCTTACTCTTAGAGCCTATTGCGGGGTTCTATTTAAATGAAAATGAAGAAATAATCCCATTGGAGCATCTTCCTTTTACCAATAAAATTAATATTCTTATAGGAACAAATAATAGTGGTAAAAGTAAGTTTATGAGAAAAATAATGCAACTAAATAATTATTCTTTCTTAAATGAATATGCCTTTTCCAAAATAAATAGTTTACTCGCAGATTATGCTCCTTTTCGCAAGGGAGTTAAAATACTGACTAGGAAACACTATAAAATTAAAAATGATATTGAAGATCAACGGCTGAGTGGAAGTTTCGTTAGGGGAGATTTTCCTGATGATATTTTCATTAGTGTTGATCGTCCTAAAGTTTATTATATTCCTACTTTGAGAAGTGCTCACTCCTTGTATCTTGAAACTAAAACTGAGCAATACAATAGTTATAAATATGAAAAAATAGAAGATGATATTTTTCTTCACACTCTAAGAAAAAATTATTCTTTGTCGGAATCTGTTGATGTTTTTACTGGAATTCATCTTTATAAAGATATTTTAAATACTAGAAATTCTAAACGTGAAACTCGAAAAAAATTTGAAAATTTTGAAAGATTTATTAGTCGTAATTTTTTTGAGGGAAAAACCATTGATATAATTGCTGAGTTTGATAAAGATGAAAGTAGAAATGGGAATAATACGAAAGAAATTATTAGTATTCACATTGAGGGGGAAAAGGATTCTCGTGATTTATTTGATTTAGGAGATGGTATTCAAGCATTAATAATATTAATGTACAAGATATTTATGGCGGAGGATAATTCTTATGTTTTCATTGATGAGCCTGAAATAAACCTACACCCAGGGATGCAAAGAATGTTCTTAGAGCAAATAAATTCTAATCCTGACTTGGTCAAGAAAAACCTTACTTATTTTATTTCTACCCACTCTAATCATTTTCTTGATTTAACACTCGAAAAAAATAATGTCTCGATTTATTCTTTCTATTCAAAAGTCGAAACTGATGGAGAAAAAAAACTAATAATTAAAAATGTAAATACTGGTGATAATGAAATTTTAAAAAATATTGGTGTAAATAATTCATCTGTATTTATGGCTAATTGTAGTATTTGGGTGGAAGGTATTTCAGATAGAATTTATATTAAGGCATTTTTGCAATCTTATTGTAAAAGTCTTGGAAAGAAATTTCCCAAAGAGGATATTGATTTTGCTTTTTTCGAATATGCTGGAACTAATTTAGAGCATTATTTCTTTGATGAAAATATTAATTCTGAAACTCAAAAAGAAATAATTTCTGATATAAAAGCAATGGCATTATCTAATCGGATTTTTTTAATCGCTGATAGTGATAATGCTGAAAATGATATTTCAATGTCAAAAAAGAAAATTAGACTGAAAAATCTAAAGGAAGCTAAATCAAATAATTTTACTCCCCTTGTGATTGAGGATTACAGAGAGATTGAAAACTTACTACCTCTTGATGTTTGGAAAACAATATTAATAAAATTCTGTAATAAAAACCTTGTTTCAGAACATCGGGAAGAAATTGAGAATAAGATTGAAGAAGTATTAAAAAAGTTTGAGCGTAAGAATTACAAGAAAAAATATATAGGAGAATTTTTAAATGATGTTAGGAATGAATTAGGAAAGATTTCTAATAAATTTATTCTCAATGAATCGGAATATAAAAAGCTACCCAATGATAAATTTGGAACTCTTACGAATAAAAGATGGCTTAGTGAAATTGTTGCAGGAAAAGATTTTTCTTGGGATGTATTAAAGAAAAGTAAGGGAATTGAAAAATTAACGATTGAAATTTATA